>CAYNGQ010000263.1:0-5471 GCA_964396735.1 uncultured Solirubrobacteraceae bacterium
CAACAGCGAGACGGCGAGCGTGCCGGCAGTCTCGGTGTAACGGCGCTGTATGAGCGCCTTCCACAACGCCCAGATCGAGACCAGCGCGACCGCCGCGATCAGCCACGGCTGACCGAACGTGCCCTGGTAGATGTTCTGGATCGCCTGCGAGATGGGGACGAGCGCCCCGGACCCCGGAGTGCCGTTCCCGTTCACCAGGTCAAGTGAGAACGCGAACGCGAAGAGCGTGATCACCGCGTAGGCGACGAACGCCGTGATCATCCAGATCACCTGCGCGATGAAATAGGCGATCATCGGCAGCAGCCCGGAGGCATCGACCCCGGAGAACAGGCCGACGCTGATCGCTGGGAAGTACTGGTCGAGCTGGTAGTTGACCAGCGGGTAGCGGCCTATCAGCCCGCCCGGGGGTAGCTGCGGCGCGGGCGCGATGTTGCTGTACACATCCCCCGCGAACGCCGGTGGCTGCGCGAGCGCGACCAGCACCAGCCCGCCCACGAGCGCGAGCGCGAGCACTCGGCGCCTACGCACAGCCCAGCCGGAAACACGAGCGACCCGGGCCTTCATGCGGCGCTCCTCTGCGCCTGCCCGGGGGTTGTCCCGAACGCCTCAAGAAGATGGGGGTAGACGAGGTCGACCTGGACTTCGCCGACCCTCCCGTGCAGGTCGCGCATCAGGCACCGTCCGGCACGGAACGAGCAGACGAGGCCGACCAGCTCGCGGGTCGCCTCCAGGCCGATGAACCGCAACGCGGCCTTCGCGCCCTCCTCGGAGTCTTGGCCGAAGACGAACACGACACCGATCAGGTCCGCGAGATCCCCGAGGTCCGCCACCCTGTGCGTGCCCAAGAGCAGCGTCGCGTTGAACGCGCGGCCGAGGCGCACGAGCCGCTTGATGATCTGCCGGCCCTGCGCGGAGTCCAGCAGGAACCAGATCTCGTCCAGCCCCACAACCTTGTGGCGTGAGCGGTCGTGGGAGATCAGCCGCAGCGCATACGCAGCGACGAGGCTGAGCGTCGCGACCGACACGCGCTCCGCGCGCGTGTAGGTGTCCCTCGACGCGCCGGGGTCGGGGAGCGAGAGGCCGGGCATCCGGATCGTCGTGACCGGCCGTGCGGCCTGCACGACCGTGTCCTTGCCGTCGCCGAACCCGAGCCGCGCCAGGCCGAAGTCGCGGATCACCTCAAGCGCCTCGCCCGCCTCCTGCCCGGCCGCCCGGTCGCTTGCGAGTAGCAGGTCAACGACGTGCTGTAGGCTGCGCGACCCTTCACGGACTGTGTCCTTGACGGCGCGGCTGACCGCGTTCTCCCACGCGCCGCTTCTGCCGGGCAACAGATCGAGCAGGTAGGAGCAGGCCAGCTCCTCGCGGAGATCATCGAGACCGACCGCCAAAGGGTCCAGGCGACCCTGCTGGGAGGGGTCGCCGGAGAGCTCCAAGACCTGCACGCGCTCTTTGAGCTCGCCGAGGCGGTGCAGGCCGTGGTCGGGCTTCGGGTCGAAGTCAACGATCAGGCTGCCGCGGCGCTCGGCGGCGTACTCGATCGCCTGCGCCGCAACAGTCTTCCCCGACCCGAGGGTGCCGATCAGCAGCACCCCGGACGCGCGGTCCTCCCGCGGCGCCTGCGTCGGATCGAACCGGACCGGGATCGCCGCTCCCGTCGGGGTGTACCCGAGGTAGGGGCCTCTCCCGGACCCAACCGTCCGGGTCGCGGTGGCGACCATCCCACCGAACTGCTCGACCGTGAGCTGCTGGACGTAGTCGCGCATCACAGCCACCCATCCGCCCGCGGGAGATGCTCAAAGAACATCTCGTGCTGCAGCCCAGCGGGGCGGTGCAGCTGGATATCGCCGTACTGCTCTTTGAGCGCGGCGACCCGCCGCTCAAGCTCCTCCTCGCCCGGTGCCCCGACCGCGAGACCGATCGATGCGTAGAGCATCGGGGGGTGCCCGCCGGCCTGCAGTTGCGCCTCGTACTCGCGGGCGAGGACCCGGTCCTCGCCGGCGAGCAGGCTCGGGCCGTGCGCTGCGCCCTGCACCTGCTCGTGGTAGGCGTTCTCGACATCCGTGATCCGCTTACGGACCTGCGCGAGCGCCTGCCTGTTACCAAGCCAGCGGCAGTGGACCGCGGCGTCGACGGGGAACCCGAGGGTCTCCAACGGCGCGAACAGAACCTCCGCGGCCGGGCCGGGGAACTCGGGTGCGTCCGCGAGCGCGCCGAGCGCGAGCATCGCCTGGTAGCAGCGGCCCCGCTCGCTGTCCACCACGAGCGTCTGCTGACGCTCGGTGATCGCGGCGTTCGCGCACCGTCGCAGGTCGTGCTCGAGCGGCTGGAACGCCACACCGCCATCCGGGGCGGAGATGACCAGCGCGTCCGGCTGCCAGTACGGGTCAAGGTCGGGCTCGCCGACGCCGCGGGTCGCGGCGCGACGCAACAGCCACTGAAGCTCAAGGGTGCTCGCCCGCCTGGCTGGCAGGACACCGTTGACGCGCTCATAGACGCGCTGCTCGGTAGCGGCGAGCTCTGAAAGCTCCCGGGCGGTGATCGGGGACGCGCTGGTGATCCCCGCCAGTTCCTCCACCCTTCGCCGGACGCGATCCACCCCGCGAATCAGCCCGGCGCCTACGCCGGCCGGGGCGCTGCGGCTCAGCGAGACCGCGAGATACGCCTCCGGTACGTGCGGGCCGAGCGCGCACAGCCGCTCGCGGTGGCCCTCAAGGAACGCCCGCCACACCCCGGGGTCCTGGTGGCGCTCATCCAGCAGCCCGGCCGTGTGCTCGACGTACCGTCCGGCTGGGTACGCGCGGTTCACACGCCACAGCGAGAAGTCCGCGGCGATCGTGTGCGCGAGGCGCTGCAGGCGACTCTGTAGCGCCCACTTCCCGCCCGTGGGAAGGAACGGGTAGGCGCTCATCCCCAGCCGGTACAGGCCGGCGCTCTCACCACCCCGCCCGAGAAGCAGGTTTCCCTGCGCGTAGCGCAACGCGAAACCATTCACGGGCGCACCTCGACGATCTGCTCGGCGGCGAGCTCGATCACTTCAGCGACCCGCTCGCGGCGGCGCATACGGTGCCCCTCCGCGGGGCGCACCACATACCTGCCGCGGCTTGGGATCACGACCACCGGGCGTCCGAACACCAGCCGCGCGGGGCCACGAACCCGGCCATGCTCGAGTACCGGGGAGTGATGGTCCGGTGCGACCCACACCCGCGGCGCCCACACCGCCGCCTCACCATCCACCCTGAGCGGATGGTCAACGGAGCGGCGGGCGCTTCGCAGCCACAGCGAAACCCACGAGACGATGTAGCGGTGCGCCGGGCGACCGTCCGGCGCGGCCTGCCCCGCGAGCGTCGCGACCATCCCCGGCAGCACAACCAACCGCAGCGGCCAGTCAAGCCACCCCACCAGCACACCGGCAGCCAGCGTCCCCACAAACCCCGCGGCGCCCAACATGGCGGCGCCGTACCAGCCCTGCCAGCCGGCGCCCAGCAGCGCACCGACCGCGCCGAGCATGACCGCGAACAAGATCGAGCGCTCACTGAGGACCAGCACCATGACCAGCCCGGCGAACGCCCAGGCGAGCCACTCAAGCGGCACGCCGCCCGGGACGGGCAGGCGCCGCCCGTCGATCTGGTAGATCCGCCGCTCAGGGGTGAAGATCCGCTGGTAGGAGCGGATCGGTGCGGGAGAATCACTCACGAGTTCACCACGCTCAGCCGAAGATCTGTTTGGCGATGCCTTCAGCGGCATGCGCGATCGAGTCCGGTGCGAACACCAGCCACGCGACCACGATCGACGCGAACAAAAACAACGCGAGCTCGGTGTAACGACGATTCACCAAAAACATGAGGCTGGCGATCGCGACGATTCCCCCATACAAGTCGCTCGCATACCCTTTGAGGAGATTGGCGACATTGCTGCCCACATCGTTCCCCGACGCAAACGCAACAGCCGGGAACGCCAGTACCTCCATTGCCAGCCAGCACACGATCCACAACCAGCGTCTACGAGACATACCGATTCACCTTTCCTGCGCCGTTGATGGCGCTGTCCTCCCAGGCTGTGTGACAGTGACCGTCCGGGCGGGCACCTTGACCGTGGGGTTCGGGTCGAGCACGGAGACGATGCCGCGCACGAGCAAAAGCAGCACGCAACCCCACAACAACACCCGGCCCAAACCACGGGCCAGACGGCCAGCAACATCCCCGCCGCGAACGGCACGCGACTGGTGATCCTGCGAGATAGTCGACCTACCAAACAAACTCATAGATCGACCGTAACCACCCGCTGCACAAAACACCACAAGCGCGTGTAATACATAAAGCAGTTGCTTACATCAAATACATAAAGCAGCCACTTTCATAAGCCCCCGGCGCAGCCCACACCAGCCCCCGGTTACAACGCCCCCCGGCACCGGGTGAAACCGTTTGTGGGCCAGGGGAAACCCGGGTTTAGGTGTCTGGCTTTACGAGGTCGGCCAGCTCGTCGACCTGCCCGCTGATGGTTGCCAGCGTCTGATCCAGCAGTCGGCAGACCGAATAGTCAACGAGGGAGTAGTAGACCGACGTGCCTTCGCGGCGGCGGGAGACGATACCGGCCTGGTGAAGGATCGCCAGATGCCGCGAGACGTTCTGCGGGGTGCTGGTCACGGTGTCGGTCAATTCCTGCACCCTGGCCTCCCGCTGCTCGAGCAACGTCAGCAGACGCATACGGGTCGGGTCCGCCAGCAACGCAAGACGGTCACTCACCAAATCTATGAGAGGCTCCGACCAAGACCGAGGCACCCCGCTCACCTCCCGAGGTACCCGAATTGCCCAACGCTGCTGCGATGCTGAGGCGCACGCGGCTCCTCGGCCGGCACAGGCACAACAACCGGCGCTGGCGAACGCGGTTCCGCCACCACCATCACCGGGGCCGGCGGGGATGGCGGCGCGACCGGCACAACAGCCTGGCGGTGGATCACTCTGTGGCGTGGGACCACGCGCGGCCGGCGCCGTCTCGTCGGCTTGCGATCTGGCCGGGGGTGATGGTGGGGTCTACGGGGCGAGCGCTGTGCGGGCAGGATGACTACCCGCTGGTGTGACTGCACGGAAGACGTGGCCGGCTGGGATGAGGACAGCGCGATAACTATGAGCGTCAGGCCGAGCGCCCCGAGCAGACCACCGCCCGCCACATACCATCCCACGCGCGAGGCCCTCCCCTCAAGTGTGACCGTGCGCCGCGTGGCATCATCATCGCCCGCGGACCCCCAGCCCTCCGCGCCCGGCAAAACCCTCGCGTCCGGGTCATCATCTCGCACTCGGTCAAAGGCGAGCGTGTCGCGCTCAACATCCTCCATACACGTTAAGCCGAGCTAGACCCCCATAGTGCAAATAAATTTTCCCTGAACGCCAGAAAAGCGGGTTCGATCAGTGTGAAGGCCGGTGCAGCGTGACCACGATCGTCCGGGGCAATGTCCCGGTCGCCCTCGCGGTGAT
>CAYNGQ010000264.1:0-9604 GCA_964396735.1 uncultured Solirubrobacteraceae bacterium
CCCCCTCGCGCACGTAGGAGCGCCCATGCGCGACGCACTCGGAGGGCTCTTCGTCGATCAGCGACAGGATCACCGAGACGTCGTGCGCGCCGAGGCTCCACAGCGCGTTCTCGTCGGCGCGCAGCTTGCCGAGGTTCAAACGATTGCCGTACACGTAGTACAGCTCCCCCAACTCGCCGTCAGCGAGCAGCTCGCGCAGGCGATCGACGGCGGGGTGGTACTCGAGCAGGTGGCCAACCATCAGCACCCGTCCCGCGCGCGCCGCCGCGGCGACTGCTGCTTGCGCGTCGGCGGCGGTGGTCGCGAGCGGCTTCTCCACGAAGCAGTGCTTGCCGGCCCCCACCACGCGCACGGCGAGCTCGGCGTGCGAGGGCACCGGCGTGGCGAGCACCACGGCGTCGAGCTCGGGGTCGTCGAGCAGCTCCTGCAGCTCCCCCGTGACGCGCGCGCCGGGGAACTGCTGCGCCGCCCGTCCGCGCGCCTGCTCGGAGGGATCGCACAGCCAGCGCAACTCGCAGCCGGGGAGTGCCGCGAGGTTGCGCGCGAGGTTGGGCCCCCAATAGCCGAGGCCAGCTACCCCTACCCGAACGGTCGAATGCCCGGTGTCGCTCATTGGAGATCATCCGCGCGGGCAACCTGGGCGCCGGGCGCGTGGCCGGTGGGCCTCCATGCCCACCAACGACGGGCAGTGGGGCAGTTCGAGTGGGTCATCGCGAGGCGAGCGTATCGATCGCCCGCACGCAGCGCTCGGCCGCATGCCCGTCTCCGTACAACTGCGGCCGCTCCTCGGGAGGCTCGCGCTCGAGTGCGGCAAGCGCGGCGGCAGAGTCGAGGTCCACGAGTGTGTTCCAGCCCGCTGTCACGGTCTCGACCCACTCGGTGCGATCACGCAGCGTGATGCAGGGCACCGCCGCCAGGTAGGCCTCCTTCTGGACGCCGCCGGAGTCGGTGAGCACGGCGCGGGCATTGCACAGCAGCGCGGCCAACTCGCCATAGCCGAGTGGCTCGGTGACGCGCAGCCCCTCGATTCCCGCCACCTCCTCCAGCAGCCCCGCGTCGCCCAGGCGCGCGCGTGTGCGCGGATGCAGCGGGAACACCACCGGCGCCGGCAGCGTCCGCGCCAGCTCCACCAGCGCGCACAGGCGCGCGGGCTGATCGACGTTGCCAGCGCGGTGCGCGGTGAGCAGCAGGTACTCCCCGGCCCGCACACCGTGGGCCGCCAGTGCGCCCGTGTCCGCACGCGCGGCGGGCTGCAGGCGCAACGCGAGGTCCACCATCACGTCCCCCACCACCTCGACGCGCCCGGCGATCGACTCCGCGCGCAGGTTCTCGGCGGCGGCGTCCGATGCGCACAGCAGCAGCTCGGCGAGGTGGTCGGTGAGCACCCGGTTGCGCTCCTCGGGCATCGCGCGGTCGAACGAGCGCATCCCGGCCTCCACGTGCACGACGGGCACGCCCGCCCCGGACGCCGCGAGCGCGCCGGCGAGCGTGGAGTTGGTGTCGCCGTACACCAGCACCGCGTCGGCGCGCTCCTGCTCGAGCAGCGGCTCCAGCGCGCCGAGCATTCGCGCAAGCTGCGAGGTGTTGGACCCTCCGGCAATCCCCAACTCGCGCTCCGGCTGCGCCAGCCCCAGCTCGCGGAAGAAGACCGCCGAGAGCGAGTCGTCGTGGTGCTGGCCGGTGTGTACCAGCAGCTCCTCGTGGCGCTCGCGCAGCAGCCCCGAGACGGCGGCGGCCTTGATGAACTGCGGGCGGTTGCCGACTACCGTAAAGATCTTCACGAACGCGACCCAGACTGGTATGGGGGGAGGTCGGGAGGGGGGCTTGCCCCTCTCCCGCTCCGTTGCTGCGGGCGGTTGCCTATGACGGTGAGGATCCGCACGAGCACTACCAGACGAGCGGAACGCCGTAGGCTGGGAAGGCGGGGTCTCTAGTTACGATCGCGCATCCCTCCAGCTTTGCCTGCGCGATCAGCAGGCGGTCGAAGGGGTCGCGGTGGTGTAGCGGCAGGCTGGCGGTAGCGTGGGCGTGTCGGGGGGTGATAGAAAGCAGCTCAGCACCCGCCTCGTCGACGCGCTCGATCACGTCGTCGGGCGCTTCCAGCTTGCCGATCACCCGCTTGATCGCGATCTCCCAGACACTCACAGCGCTTACCACGAGCTGCGCGTCCGGTCGCTCCATGGCGTCGTGCGCCGTGCGGGATAGGCGTCCGTCGGCGAAGAGCAGGGAGAGCAGCGCGTGAGTATCGAGGAGGAGCCTCAATCGTCGATCATGCCGAAGGCGCGCTGGAGATCCTCGGGCAGCTCGTCGAAGTCATCGGCTATATGGCCCTTGCCCTTCCAGATGCCCTCGAGCGCCAGCAAACCGCGCGGCTCGTCGTAGGCGACGATCTTGGCCACTGGGCGGCCGCGGCGCTCGACGACGACGTCCTCGCCGCGTCGGGCGCTCTCGACCAAGCGCGAGAATTGGGTCTTGGCTTCGTGCATGCCCACGCGGGTCACAGCGAACACCATAGCAAAGTTAGCTAGATTAGTCCGATGGTGCCGGCAGGCAGCACAGCTGCGCGCCGCCGGTTGCCAGCAGCAGCCCGTCAGCGCTCCACACCCTGCCGCTGACGCCCAGCAGTCCCCGGTGTCCGATCGGGCACTCGTGGTCGATCAGCAGCCACTCCGAGCGCGGCGCCCGCTGGTGAAACCACACGCTGGTGTCGAGATTGGGGGCGACCATCGCGCGGTCGCGGTACTTGCGGTAGGCCGCCGGCCAGCCATAGGTGTCGAGCAGGATCAGCGAGCGGGCCGCATCGAGGAAGGGGTCATCGAAGCACGGCTGGGGACGAAACCGCGTCCACTCGCGCACCACCGCCCGCCGATCCCTGGACGACTCCCCCTCAGCGTGCTCCCCGTCGTCGATCAACCGTCGCTCGATGTTCTGCCAGAACGGGAACGGCAGCCGTCTGTGCTCCGGCAGCGTCTGCGGCGCCGGCACGTCTGGGATCGGTGGCTGTTGATGTTCATAGCCCGGAGCATCGGCGGCGGTGCGCACCAGCGCCTGGAGAACCGGCTCGCCCCGCTGGGTCATGCGCACCGCGAGCGACTCCGAGCGACGCCCCCGCCTGAGCGTCGAGACGTCGAGCTCGACGCGGTCGAAGGCGGGGGATCGCAGGAAATGGCAGTAGAAGCTCGCGGGCTGCGCTATCTCGGCGTGGAGGCCGGCCGCCCGCAGGGCGAGCGCCGCCAGGTAGCCGCCGTTGGGTCCCCAGATCTCCCACTCGCGGGAGAGCTCGATCGAGTGACTTGCGCCCTCGCCTTCGAGCCGGGTCGCCCGATCGAGCGCGACGCCCCGAGTGTCGCTCTCCATGCGCCCCCTCCCCGGGTCTCTCTCTCTACGCCGCCGCCCCCACCACCGAGGTCGACCAGTCGATCACCGACGTGGGTCGCACGACGTGGCGGTTCATCCCCAGCTCCTTTGGGGCCACGCCCAGCGCGAGGCCGACCAGCTGGGGGAGGTGCAGAACCGGCATCTGCAGCTCGCGCGCGACCACGCCTTCGGCGGCGGGCTGTTGCAGGTCGAGGTTGAGATGGCAGAGTGGGCAGGGGGTCACCAGGCAGTCGGCGTCGGCGTCGACCGCGTCGCCGAGGTGGCGGCCGGCCTGCTTGAGCGAGGCCTCCTTGTTCATCGTCACGATCGGGAAGCCGCAGCACTTGCGCATCCCCGCGTACTCGATCACGGTGCCGCCGAGCGCCTCGATCACCTGCTCGAGGTAGTGATCGCGGGGGGTGTCGGCATCGATGCCGAGACGCTTGCGGGGGCGCACGATGTAGCAGCCGTAGAAGGGGCCCACCTTGAGGTTGGTGAGTGGCCGCTTCACGCGTGAGCGCAGCTCATCGAGACCGAGCTCCTCGACCAGCAGCCACAAGAAGTTCTTGTTGGTCAGGCCCTTCTCGTAGGAGAGCCCCTCGGGGGCGAGCGTGGCGTTGACGTGCGCGCGGTACTCGGCGCTCGCGTCGAGGCGCTCCTGGCACTCGCTCTGGGCGCCCTGGCAGGTGGAGCAGATGTTCATCATCAGCTCTGCCCCCTCCACCTGCTGGGCGAGCGCGAAGGTGCGCGCGTTGAGCGTGTCGGCGAGCTCCTGGTTGTGCTCGGCGATCACGCCGCAGCCGCTGCAGTTGGCGCGGTCGAGCTGGACGAGCTCGATGTCGAGCAGGGGCGCGACGCGCGCCATCGAGCCGTGCAGCTCGGGGGTGAAGCCGCGGCTGACGCAGCCCGGCCAGTAAGCGACCCTAAGCATCAGCTGGCGCTCCCTTCCCCGGCCACCGCCGGATCCTCGCCACCGTCTGTGCCGCCCGCCGCGACGCCGACGGGCGTGCGCTCGTCTTCGTCCTCGCCGGAGATGTAGAGGTTGAGCTCATACCGCTCCGACCGGCCCTCGACAGTCTGGTAGATCCGCTTGACGGCCTGCAGGTCGGCCGCCGGGATCTTGTGGCCGAACAGCGCCAGTTTGATGCCGATCTTTCCCCGTGCGATCGCCTTGATGGCGGTGGGCAGCAGCGAAAGCAGCTCCATGCCCGCCGCGGGATGGAATTTCCCGAACCACGAGTTGCCCCCGTAGGAGCGGGGCACCAGTTCGGCCTCGTGCAGCAGTCCGTAGTCACGCACCAGCGTCGTCAGCGCCGCCTCGTGGCGCTCGCCGTTGTTGGCGTCGACGATGTGCTGGTCGGAGATCGCGATCCGGCGCAGGCGCATGATCTGGCCCATCGGGTTGACGTCCTTGGGACAGGCCTCCACGCACTTGAAGCAGTGAGTGCAGTCGAAGATTCCCTGCGGGTCCTCGGAGAGGTCCACGAGGCGCTCGCGCTGGCGGTCGTCGCGCGGGTCGCCGACGAAGCGGTAGGCCTTGGCCAGCGCGGCGGGGCCGATGAAGCCGGGGTCGACCTCCATCGCCAGGCAGTCCGACACGCAGGCGCCGCACTGGATGCAGGCCATCGACTGTGTGACGTCGACCATCGCGTCTTTCGCCACCACGTACTCGCGCTCGGGGACGGGTTGCTTGGCGAGCAGCCACGGCGTGACGCGCTGGATCTTCTTCCAGTGCACGGCGTCCATGTCGACGATCAGGTCCTTGATCACGGGCATGTTGCCCATCGGCTCGATCTCGATCACCCCGTCCTTGGCGGAGGCACGGGCATGGTCGAGGTGGGTGTGGCAGGCGAGGCCGGGTTCGCCGTTGATGCGCACTCCGCACGAGCCGCAGATCGCCGCGCGGCAGGAGCAGCGGATCCCGATCGAGCCGTCAAAGCGGGCCTTGGCCTGCAGGATGCCCTCCAGCACCGAGCGGTGGGGCTCGAGCTCGATCGTGTGCTCGTCCCAGTAGGGGGCCTCCCCCGACTCCGGATCGTAGCGGCGCATCCGCAGCTTGAACTGCTCCGGCGGACGGTGGGTTTCAGCCATCGGCGGGTCGCCTCCTCAGGGGGTGGACGCTGTCATTGCGCATCTAATACTTGCGCTCCTCGGGCTGCCACTGTGTGATCGTCACCGGCGAGTAGCTGATTTGAGGCCCGCTCGTCCCGCCGTCGACGCCGAGCGAGATGTCGATGTGCTTGAGCCACTCCTCGTCGTTGCGCTCGGGGAAGTCAGTGCGGAACTGCGCGCCGCGCGACTCCTTGCGCTCGATCGCCGCCACTACCGTAGCCTCGGCGCAGTCGAGCATGTAGCCGAGCTCGAGCGCCCCGAGCACATCCTGGTTGAAGACGGTGCCGTGGTCGTCGATGTACGCGTGCTGAGACTCCTCCTGCAGGCGCTTGACCACGCCGAGCGCCTGCTCCAAACCCTCCTGGTCGCGGTACACCGCGACGTACTGGTTCATCGTCTCGCCCAGCTCTCGCTTGATCTCCGAGATCCGCCGGCCGGAGCGCTCGCGGGCCAGGATCGCGTCGATCGCCGCCACATCGTCGTTTAGCTGCCCGTTGACGGCGGTCGGCATCGGCATCGAGAGCGCGCGTGCCGCGGCGTGTTCGCCTGCGCGGCGACCGAAGATCAGCGTGTCCAGCAGCGAGTTGGCGCCGAGGCGGTTACCGCCGTGGACTGACACGCACGCCACCTCGCCGGCGGCGTACAGGCCCTCGATCGGGGTGGCGCCGTTGACGTCGGTCTTCACCCCGCCCATGATGTAGTGCTGGCCGGGGCGGATCATGATCGGCTCGCGGGTGATGTCCACGCCGGCGAAGTCCTTGCCGATGTTGACGATCTCGCGCAGCGCCTCCAGCGTGCGCTTGCGCGGCACCTTGGTGATGTCGAGGTAGATGCCGTCCTTGTTGGCGCCCACGCCGCGGCCCTCGAGGATCTCGGTCTGCTCGGCGCGCGAGACCACGTCGCGCGAGGCCAGGTCGAGCTTGTTGGGGGCGTACCTCTCCATGAAACGCTCCCCCTCGGAGTTGAGCAGCACCGCGCCCTCGCCGCGCGCCCCCTCGGTGATCAGCAGGCCGTTCTCGACCAGCGTGGTGGGGTGGTACTGCACCATCTCCATGTCCATCAGCGGCGCGCCGATGCGGTAGGCCTGCGCGATCCCGTCGCCGGTGACGATCAGCGCGTTGGTCGTCGGGCTGTAGACCTGTCCAGCGCCGCCAGAGGCGAGGATCACGTTCTTGGCGTGGAACACCTCCATCCGTCCCGAGCGCACGTCGCGCGCGATCACGCCGCAGCAGCGCCCCTGCTCGTCGCGCAGCAGCGAGGTGACAAACCACTCCTCGAAGCGCTCGACCATCTCGTGGTGGCGCATCAGCTGCTCGTAGAGCACGTGCAGGATCGCCTGGCCGGTGATGTCGGCGACGTAGGCGGTGCGCTTCATCGAGGCGCCGCCGAACGCGCGCAGGTCGAGCAGGCCCTGCTCGTTGCGGTGGAAGGTGACGCCGATGTGCTCCAGGTGCATCAGCTCCGCGGGCGCCTCCGAGCACATGATCTCGATCGCGTCCTGGTCGCCGAGGAAGTCGGAGCCCTTGACGGTGTCGTAGGCGTGCGAGTGCCAGTCGTCGTCGACCGAGATCGCCGCGTTGATCCCGCCCGCGGCGGCAACCGAGTGCGAGCGCACGGGGTGGACCTTGCTGACGATCGCCACGCTCGCGCCGCCCTGCGCCGCGGCGAGCGCCGCGCGCTGACCCGCGAGACCTGCGCCGATGATCAATACGTCGTGTGCCGGCATCCGGCCGGGCACTATATGCCAGCCGCAGGGCGCAATGCCTGGCGGATCTGCGCGACCGTCACGACCCCGAGCAGCACGCCGTCATCGTCGACGGCCACCATCGCCCCGAGGCGTCCCAACCCTTCGGACCGCAGCAGCGATTCCAGCGGCTGGTCCTGCTCGATGCGGACCGGCAGGTTCTCCTCCAGCACGTCGCTCACCGGCAGCGCCGGCCGGCCGGCGGCGATCTCCGCGTCCACGCGTTCGGAGCGCACCACCCCGAGGAAGTGGCGGGCGGGATCGACGACCGCGAACCACGGCCAGCGGTAGCGCAGGAAGAAGTGCTCCTGGGCGTCCAGCAGGCCCGTCTCGGCGGGGATCGTCACCGGCTCCGTGTCCATCACGTCGGCGACCCGGAGCCGCTGGATGCGCTGGTTTACCGTCCCCTGCAGCACCGCCCCGGTGGCGCTCTGGTAGACGAACAGGCCGATGAACGCCAGCCACACGCCGCTGATGTCGTGCAGCGCCACCAGCACGCCGAGGCCGGCGGCGCCGAGCAGCACGCCGAAGCCCTGCCCCATGCGCCCCACCACGCGGGTGGCGCGGTTGCGGTCGTCGCTGCGCCACCACAGCAGCGCGTGCGCGATCTGGGCGCCATCGAGCGGGAATGCGGGGATCAGGTTGAGGATCAGCACCAGCACGTTGAGCGTGACCAGCCAGCTCAGCCACAGCACGACGGGCGTCGTCAGCACGCCACTGCTGCCGACGGCGACCGCGAAGAAGTGGTGGCTGCTCGCCACCGCCGCGCCGAGCGCGGTGCTGATCAGGATCACGGCCAGCGTCACCAGCGGCCCGGCCGAGGCGACCCGCAGCTCCACCCCCGCGCGGGGCATCGGGCCGGTGCGGGTGGTGCCGCCGAGCGCCCACAGCTCGATCCCCATCACCGGCACCCCGTTGCGGCGGGCGACCAGCGCGTGGCCGAGCTCGTGCAGGATCACCGAGGCGAAGAAGGAGAGCACGATCGCGACCATCACCAGGTAAGCAGTGGTGCGCGAGCCTCCGAGAACTTCGTGGAAGTAGGGGGTGAGCGTGTCGGCGAAGTAGATCAGGATCAGGCCGAGGATCACAAACCAGCTGATCCCCACCCCGATGCGGATGCCGAAGACGCGCGCGAGCTGGAAGTTCCTGCGTACGGGCATAGGCTTCAATGGTAGGCCGCCGCTGTCCCGATCCCGGTCAACTATCCCAAATCCGCACTCGCTTGGATGCAGGAATCGAACGCTGCCCCACACAATTGAGCCTCGACCTTGTGCGAAGGCCTCTCACGTGGCGCACGTCGCGGTGCGTGGGCTGGGCTTATGCCTGCACGCGCCCGCGGGCGATGATCGCCTCGAAGTCCGTGCCCGCCGGCAGCGTGCCGTACTCCAGGCCCGCGTCGCGGCCGAGACGCGCAGCGCAGAAGGCGTCGGCGACGGCGGGGTCGCCGTGGCGCACCAGCAGCGAGCCCTGCAGCCCCAGCACCATGCTCTCCACCACGCGCCGTGCGCGCGTCTCAAGCGTTGTGGGGTCGACGAACTGGTCCTTGAGGCGATCGAGGTGCTCATCCAGGCGCCGGTCGGCGCCGCGCGCCTGCTCGAGCTCGTGCAGGAACACCTCAAGCGAGCGCGGTGTACGCACCAGCGCGCGCAGCACGTCGAGGCTCATCACGTTGCCCGAGCCCTCCCAGATCGAGGCCAGCGGCGCCTCGCGGTAGAGGCGGGGCATGCCCGACTCCTCCACATAGCCGTTGCCGCCGAGGCACTCCAGCGACTCGAAGGCGTGGTTGGGGGCGCGCTTGCACACCCAGTACTTCGACACGGCGGTCGCCAGGCGCTTGAAGAGGCGAGTGTCGCTCAGCTCGTTGCTGCTGGCGAGCGACGAAGCCGGTGGTGGGGGTGGGTGGGTGGGTGCCGAGTCTTCATCGTAGGCACGCGCGAGGCGCAGCGCCAGCATCGTCGCCGCCTCCGACTCCACACACAGGTCGGCCAGCACGTTGCGCATCAGTGGCTGGTCGATCAGCCGCTTGCCGAACGCGCTGCGGTGCGCGGCGTGGTGGGTGGCGGCGACCACCCCGGCGCGCATCCCCGCGGCGGCGCCGATCACGCAATCCAGGCGCGTGTGCCCCACCATCTCGATGATCGTCGGCACGCCCCTGCCGGGTTCGCCGACCATCCGCGCCCAGGCGCCGTGGAACTCGACCTCGCTTGAGGCGTTGGAGTGGTTGCCGAGCTTGTCCTTCAGGCGCTGGATGTGGAAGGCGTTGCGGCTGCCGTCGCCCAGCACGCGTGGCATCAAAAAGCATGAGGGGGCGGTGGGGCTCTCCTCGCCCGTTTGCGCGAGCACGAGGAAGATGTCGGACATCGGCGCCGAGCAGAACCACTTGTGGCCCGT
>CAYNGQ010000265.1:0-3770 GCA_964396735.1 uncultured Solirubrobacteraceae bacterium
ACCAGACCCATCGCCAGCAGCACGGTTGCAGCGAACTGGTAGTAGGGGTTGGCCTGCACGATGATGTTGAACTCGCTGCTGTTGAAGTTCACGAGGAAGCGCAGCGCCGCGGGCAGCACGACGAAGTAGCCGAACGCCACACCGGCGGCGAACAGGAACGGGACGGCGGCGAGCAATGGAGCGACG
The DNA here is from genome assembly GCA_964396735.1 of uncultured Solirubrobacteraceae bacterium. GTDB lineage: Bacteria > Actinomycetota > Thermoleophilia > Solirubrobacterales > Solirubrobacteraceae > Palsa-744. The sequence goes on from CAYNGQ010000265.1 coordinate 187, forward strand.
GCGCGTCTCTCACTTGGCTGCAGGGCGGGCAGCACGAAGCCGTACAGCTCGAACAGGATCACCGGCAGCGAGATGATCAACGCGAAGAAGAAGACGACCGTGAGCGTCGTCGTAAACGGCTCGCCGACCCCCAGCGTCGTCAACTTTTCCGCTGGGGGAGCGGGCGGGATCGCCGCCGTGGCGGCGCGCAGGCCGGCGAGCTTGGCCGTCAACTGCGCACGCACGGCCGCCGGTAGATGGGCGTCGGGCGCGGCGAAGATCCGGACGATGCTCTGCAGTTCCTCTGACACTTTGAGCACCGCCTGCTGCGCCAGCACCGCCTGGCCGGTGGGCCCCTCACCCTTTGCGACCTGGCCCTGCTTCTCGCGTTCGTAGGGGCGGTTGATCACGTGCAGCAGGGCGTGGTTCTGCCATAGGCAGACGCCGAACACGACCGCCAGCACCACGCCGCTGACGATCAGGCGCGTGCGCAGCTCTTCGAGATGCTCGACGAGGCTGAGGCGGTCTTCGTGGCCGATCGTGCGGATCGCGGTGGCCATATCTGCCCCTCAACATATATCGCGGCCGCAGCCTTTGGGCGGGTTGTCCGTGTCGGGGGGTGGGCAAACCTCGGTATTCGTGCGCACTCGCTAAAGACCCCGCTGGGCGGAGTCGATGACTCGCCTATAAGAGGCCGGCGAGCCGGGCTCCTCTTCACTCAGGAAGACCCAAATGCCCTCCGACAAGAGCCATCAAACCCGCCACCACGTGCAGCTGCCCAGCGGCAAGCAGATCGAGGTCGTCTACTTGGACAACCCCGTTCCGCCCTCGCTTGGACCCGCTCACGCCACCGGTCAGCGACAGGCCGATCCGGCGACGGAGCCACTGCACGTCTGCTTCTACTGCGGCGGGGAGCTCGTCCATCCGATGGATTGGTCGGAAGCCGGCGAGCGGCAGTGGCGGATCCTGCTGCGCTGCCCCGAGTGCGAGGCCACGCGCGAGGGCGTCTTCGAGCAGACAGCGGTGGAAGCGCTCGACGACGAGCTCGACCGGGCCGCCGGATCGCTGCTGAGCGATCTGCAGCGCGTCACGCACGCCAACATGGCGGAGGAGATCGACCTCTTCATCCGCGCGCTCGACGCCGATTTGATCCAGCCCTGCGATTTCTGATCGACTGAAAAGGGAGGACCCGGCCGACTACACCACCCCGTCAGCGGTAGCGCTCGACGACGGCGTCGGCTACTAGATCCAGCAACGCGGCGCGGCCGTCGGGGAGGATCGCCGGCAACATCGCCTTCGCCTCGGCCACCAATGCAAGTGCCCGCTCGCGAGCCTCCTCGAGCGCCCCGGTCGCCGCAATCCGGTCGCACAGCTCGCCCGCCTGCTCGGGGCCATCCAGCGAGGCGAGGTCAACTGTCGCCAGCCGCTTGTCGCGTTCGCGGGCGAGAATCAGGGGCAGCGTGACGGTGCCGTCCAGCAGATCGGTCCCACGCGGCTTGCCGGTGCGCTCCACCGGGCCCGAGACGTCGAGCACGTCGTCGAGCAGCTGAAAGGCCAGGCCGATGCGTCGCGCAAACGCTCCAAGCGCGTCCGCCAGCACCTCGGCCGACCCATTCGCTCCCCCCCCGCCTGCCACGAGCGCCCCCAGACGGCACGCCGCCTCGAACAGCGCGGCCGTCTTCAGCTCACAGCGGCGCAGGTAGCGCTCCACCGCGACCTGTGGAGCATAGGCATCCTCGCGCTGCAGAAGCTCCCCCCCAGCCAGCGCCGAGCTGGCGTCTGATAGTGCGCGCAACTGCGCCACCGCGCCGTTACGCGCAAGCTCCGCAAAGGCCCGCGAGAAGAGCAGATCTCCGGTCGCGATCGCCACGCGCCTGCCGGCCTGGGCGACAACTGAGGGGTGCCCGCGCCGCAGCTGTGCACCGTCGATCACATCGTCGTGGACCAGTGTCGCCGAGTGCACCAGCTCGACCGCGACAGCGGCTCGCACAAGGTGCTGGCCGAAACAGGGATTCGGGCCGGAGGCGCGTGTCTCCCCGCTTCGGTCGTCCGCACTTGGGTCACCCGCAGCGGTCGCTGCGAGCACGACCAACAGGGGGCGCAAGCGCTTGCCGCCGGCGAGCACTGTGGCGGTCGCGTGGGTTGCCAGCGGCGCGCCGGCCTCGGCGGCCACCCGCTCGAGGTGCCCCTCAATGCGCATCATCCGCTCACGCAGCACCGCTCCGCCGCGGCTCATGATCTCCGCTACGGCCTCTTCGTCCTCAGCCGCCTGCGCCTGTGCGGTGCTGCTGCCCACTGTATGCATCATGGACCATTCGTCGGCACGGTGCCGGCGTGGATGGCGATGATGCCCCCGGCCGTCAGCAGGTAACCGATCTCGCCGATGCCTGCCCGCTCCAGCTCGGCGGCGAGTATCGCAGGGGCCGGAAAGCGCTTGACCGAGTTGGGTAGGTAGGAGTAGGCGTCGGAGTTGCCCGCCAGCCGCCCCAGCAGCGGCACCACGCGGTCGAACCAGAGCGCGAAGAAGCTCGACAGCGGTGGGTGGGTGGGGGAAGTCATCTCCAGCACCACCACTCGGCCACCCGGCCGCACCACGCGCGCCATCTCCCGCAGGCCACGACCCAGATCGGAGAAGTTGCGCGCGCCGAAGCCGACCGTTGCCGCGTCAAAGGAGTCGTTCTCGTAGGGCAGCTGCAGCGCGTCGCCCCACTCGAAGCGCACCGACGCTGGAGGCACGGCCGGGGACGAGCCCTGATTCCGCTCCCACTTGGCGCGCGCACGCACAAGCATCTCCTCGGAGAAGTCGCTGCCCACCACTTCACCGCCCGGCGCCACGCGTCGCGCGAGCTCGAGCGCCAGGTCGCCGGTGCCGGTGGCAAGGTCCAGCACGCGGCTGCCCGGTCGGACATGCGCGAGGTCCACCGCGCGCGCGCGCCAGCGGTGGTGCAGGCCGGCGGTCATCACGCCGTTGAGCGCGTCGTACACCCACGCGATGCGGTCGAACATCGCCCGCACCTGCTCGGCCTCAGGTTGGCCGAAACGGGGATCCTCGCCAGAGGCGAGTGTCCCCCGGCTTCGGTCGGCGCCAGCGCCCTGCCGACCCTGAGGAGCCTCCCGAGCCATCGTGGTCCCTACGCTACTTCAACTGCGAGAGGAACTCGACGGCCGCTTCGAACTGCTTCGGCGGCAGGTGCTTGAACGAGGGCATCGGCTGCGTCGGGTTGACCAGCGTGCGCGCAATCCCCTGGCGGGGGATCCGCGAGCCGATGTGCGTCAATTCGGGGCCGGGGCCGTTGTTGCCGTTGTCGCCCAGCTTGTGGCACGCCAGGCAGCCGCTGCCGGCGATCACCTTCCTGCCCGCTTCGAACTGCGCGAGCGTCGGCCCGCCGGCTTCGCGCACCGCCGCCGGGGTGGCTATTTCCACCGAGAACGGTGAGCCGGTGCTGGCGCCCTCCCAGGTGAGGAAGAACATCGCGCCGATCACGAAGATGCCGGTGATCGTCGCGATCGGTCGGCGCTCCGGTCGGCGCTCGGGTCCGCGGTCGTAGAAGGGCAGCAGGAACAGCAGGATCATCGCCAGCGTCGGGATCCCGATCGTCGCCATC
>CAYNGQ010000266.1:0-6846 GCA_964396735.1 uncultured Solirubrobacteraceae bacterium
GTTGAGCGAGCTGATCGTGGGCTTGCGCGCGCTGGGGCACGAGGTCACGGTGATCGCGCGCACATGCGAGCTGCCGCCCGGCACGGGCGTCGCCTTCCACCGGGTGCGCGGCCCCGGCCGCCCCTTTCTCCTGGCGTATCCATGGTTTGTGCTCGCGGGATCGCTCGCGGTGCGCAGGTGGCGCCGCGGGGTGGTGCAGGCGACGGGGGCGATCGTACTCAACCGCGTCGATGTGATCGCGGTTCATTACTGCCATCAGGTGGGGCCGGCCCACTCCAGCCGCTCCGGTGGGCTGTTTCGCGCGCATGTGAAAGCCGTCAGAGGCATCAAGCGGGTGGCAGAGCGGCTCTGCTACCGCGCCAACAGCGCGGCTTCCTTCGTGTGCGTGTCAAATGGCGTGGCGGCGGAGATGCACGAGCACTATCCCGAGCTGGCCGATCGCTTGCTGACGATTCACAACGGGGTTGACACCGAGCTTTTCACACCCGGCGCCCGTGCCCAGGACGCCCGCGCGCTGCGTCGTGCGCTCGGCATCGGCGAGGGGCGGCTGGTGGCGGCGTTCGTCGGCAGCGAGTGGGAGCGCAAGGGCTTGGAGCCGTCGATTCGAGCGTTGGCGCTGGCGCCGGAGTGGGATCTGGTTGTGGCCGGCGACGGCGACCGGCAGCGCTATCAGGCGCTGGCCGATTCGCTCGGCGTGGGTGCGGCGCTGCACTGGCTGGGCGTCACACCCGACGTGCAGCTCGTCTACGCGCTCGCCGATGCCTTCGTGCTGCCCTCCAGCTATGAGACCTTCTCGCTGGTCACCTTCGAGGCGGCGGCGAGTGGCCTGCCGATCCTCGCCGCCCCGGTGAGCGGCGTGTGCGAGCTGATCGACGACGGCCACAACGGCTATCTGATCTCGCGCGAGCCCACGATGATCGCCGAGCGCCTCGGTTGGCTCGCAGCGGATCCCGAACTCAGGGGGCGGTTGGGGCACGCCGCGCGTCAGGCGGCGCTCGCCTTCAGCTGGGGGGAGATGGCGGCAGGGCATCATGAGCTGTACGCGCGCCTGGGCTCCGGGTCGGCCGGCTGAGGTCGCCGAGACTTGTCTCATTTGGCACAGGCTGCAACGAATCGTTTGAGCCCACCATCACCAGGCCGCGCCATGGTCTCTTGAGGTCCCCAACCAAACAAGAGTCGGACTTGACTCATTTGGGGGTGCTCTTAAGCTTCGTGAACAAAAACTGAGAGCCGAACAACACCGGCCCCTCACAGCGACCGGAGGCGGCAAACTCGTCGACCGCTCTCGTCACCCCGTTATCCCACCAACCGGCTTCCCCGTAATCGTCGCCGGTGAGCAGTCCCCCCGGCTTGAGCGCCCGGCAGTAGGCCTCGAGATCGGCCTTCACTGCCTCGTAGGTGTGATCGCCATCGATGTACACCCAGTCCAGCTCGCCCTCGGCGAAGTCGGCTGCCACCTCGGTGGAGGGTGAACGTCTGATCGTCACCTGCCCGCGCTCGATCTCCGCTTTGAACCGATCCCGCACGCTCTGGTGGATCGCCTCCATCTGCTCCTGTCCGCCCAGCTCGCCACCGTACATCGCGTCGCTGTATGCGCTCTCGTCGCGGTGCCTCCAGGGGTCCACGAGATACAGCCTGCGCGGCTGAGCGCTGCCGAGGATCCTGGCCGAGAAATCGCCTTTCCAGGTTCCGATCTCTACGCCCACGCCGCCCCTGGGAAGGCGAGCCAGCAGCGCGTCGCGCTGCGAGTGGTTGGTATCCGAAGCTCCTGACAGACGCTTGCGCAGCCTCGCTGTCCGGTTGCGCAGACGCCGGTAGGGCGCTGCCGGAAAACCACCACTCGGTCCGTCGCCCACGATCTGCGATCGCTCCATTTCGCCGATGCTATCCGATGCAGGTTGCGAGCGGCTGGAGGCGCTTCGATCCTCGCCGGCCAACAGATCCTCGATGAATCCGCACATCCGCCGCTGCTGGGCGACCATCTCGAATGGATCCTCACGCCGGGTGCGCATCGCCTCGCGTCGTGCCGCTACCGCTTCGGCGGTGAGTCCCTCCAGCAGCTCAGTCAGCGCATCGGTGTAGGTGGCGCTCCACGGTGCTGAGCCCGGCAGCCGCCAGAGGCCGCCGTCGTCGAGATCGTAGGCGGCGGGGGTCTCTCCGGTGACGATCGGCAGTCCGGCCGCCGTGTACTCGCTCAGCTTGGTCGAGTAGCGAAATGCCCCGACGCGATCGACGCTCTGAGGCAGGCTTGCGAGATCGAAGGCGGCGAGATGGTCGGCCACCTGCTCGGGCGGCACACGACCGGGGAGCAGCACCCTGCCGCCGAGATCGGCTCCCGCCAAATGCTGCAGCCGCTCGCGGCCGGAGCCGTCGCCGACGATGCACACCACCACGTCGCGGCGCTTCAGGCGGCGAACGGCGCGCACCAGCTCCAGTCCATAAACGTAGCCGACGCTCTCTGTCCAGCCGAGCGAACCGGCGAGGCCCACCACCAGCGCATCCGCGGGGATGCCGAGCGCCTCTCGAATCCGCTCGCGCGCTCCCTCGCTCGCCTGCTCCCGCGCCCAGCCTGGCGCGGTCATCCCCCGCCGCGCCCCGAAGGTGAGCGCGCGTCCCACGAGGTAGGGCGTCCAACCCACGTACCCGGCGCAGCGCCGGCACAGCAGGCGCTCGTAAAGGCCCCCGATCAACCAGGCCGGGCGCGAGCGCAGGCGCAGGTAGGGACCGACGGCGTCGCCGCTGCAGACGACGAACGGGATACCCAGGACGGCGTCGATCGCGATCACCGCCAGCCCCCCCGCGATCCCGGTTCCCTCCATCACGATCAGACTCGGGCGTCGCCGCCTGGCCGCTTTCACCAGGCCGATCGCCGAGGTGAGCTTGCGCTCGTAGGCGAAAGGGAATGTCTCCGCGCTCAGGGGCTCCAGCAGGCGCCGGATGCGCTCGGCGTCGAGGTGGTCGTCTCCGTGCGTGGCGAAGCACACGATCGATCCCTTCGCGGTCGCTCCCTGGTGCACGGGCAACACCTTGCCAGCGCGCGCGAGCGCAGCGGCAGTTCTTTACAAGAGCTTCACATCAAGGCGTTGTCGATGGCCGATGCTTGCCCTCTTCCGCCAAAAGTCGCCGTGGTGTGCGTCGCGTCCGGTGAGAGCCGCCATCGAGCAGGAAAGACGTAACGATGAACGAGACAACCGACGCCGCCACGATCTTCGCGCCGCTGTGGAGACGCAAGTGGCTGATATTGATTGTTGGCGTAGTGGTGGCCGCCGCCACCTACGTCTACTACCGGCATCAGCCGAACGTCTACCTGGCGAAGACGCAACTGTACTTCGGTGGCGGCTCTGAACAGCAGGGCGTGCTCAACAGCACGCTGGGCAAGACCAGCTTGAGCCCGACGCAGATCGCCGATCAGGCAGCGCTCGTCAACTCCGCGATCGGCGAAGCCGTTCGCCACAAGTTGCGCCAAGAGCACAAGCTCGTGGAGGCGCGCGGCAAGGTGCGCGCGAAGGCCACCGCCGGCAGCGACTTCATCCAGATCTCGGCGGAAGCGCGCACGCCGCTGGCGGCCGCGCGGCTGGTCAACGACTACGCCCAGACCTATGTGGCGCAGCACGAGGAAAGCTACCAGCGGGCGATCAGGGCGGCGATTCGCACCACGCGCCGCCAGCTGCGCAGGATCGAAGCAAGCGCGCAGGTCGCCGCCGCTCCCGCGAAAGGCAAGGGCTCGAGCAGGAGCTCGGGGCTGAGCGGCGTGGCGACGCTGCAGGGCGCCACGCTCAACGCCCGCATCAACCAGCTCGAATCGGATCTCGGGGTGTCGAGCGTCAAGCAGGTGGGGCCCGCGACGGTGAGCACAGTGCAGTTCGTCTCGCCCACCCCCAAAAGGAACGCGATCTTCGGATTCGTAATCGGCATCGCCCTGGCCGCGATCGCCGCCTACGCCGTCGATCGGTTCGATCGCCGGCTGCGCTCGCTCGCCGATTTGGAGGATGTCTTCAAGACGCAGGTGCTCGCGGCGCTTCCGCGCGCGAAGGCCCCCATCGTCCACGGCGATGGGCAGCCGCAGCCCGCGGCGCAACTGCTGGAGCCGTTGCGGGCGCTGCACACCTCGCTGCAGCTCGGCGACATGCTCGAGCGCGACCGCCCACCGCGTGTGATCCTGTTCCTCAGCGCGGACGCCGGCGACGGCAAGTCGACGCTCGTCGCCGATCTCGCGCTCGTGCAGCGCGATGCGGGCGCACGGGTGGCGGTGATCGAGGCCGATCTGCGCCGCCCGTCACAGGCCGGCCTGCTCGGGCTTGGCTCCCCGCGGGGGCTGGCGGAGGTGCTCACCGGGGCCGTCACCTACGAGGGGGCGATGCAGAGCGTCGGCCCGCTGGCTCCCGAAGTCGGGTTCGAGCCATCCCAGCCGGGGGCCGCGATCGCCACGATCGCCGCCCAGGCACGCGGCACCGGCTCGCTGTCGGTGCTCGCCGGCGGTGGCGGGCCCGTCGCCAACCCGCCGGCGCTGTTGGCGAGCGCCGCGATGCAGGAGGTGCTGCAGGCGGCGGCGGCCGATTTCGACCACGTGCTGATCGATGCCCCGCCGCTGCTGGTGAGCGACGCGATGCCGCTGCTGCGCGCGGTCGACGGGATCGTGATCGTCGGGCGGCTGGGCCATACGCGCGGGGCCTCGGCCGAGCGGCTCACACAGCTGCTGTCGCGCTCGGCCACCGCGCCCGTGCTGGGGGTCGTCGCCAACGCCGTGCCGGATGGGGAGATCAGGAGACAGGGGTTCTCCACGGCGTACGGCGAGCCGCGGCGCTGGGCTCGCTCGGGTTGATCGCCAGATGGCCACCTACCCTCGCCCGTCGCGCCCGCTTGCAGGCGCTCAGCCGGACGCCGCGAGCGGGCGCGCGCGCGAGCTGTTGCTGCTGCTCGCCACCGGACTCGTGCCGCTCGTGCTCGCGCTCGCCATCGCCCGGCAGGTGCGCGATCCCGACATCCTGCTGACGCTCGGCGTGCTGGCCGCCGCGGCGGGGGTGGTGGCGCTGCTGGTCAGCACCCGCTATGCGGTGACGCTCGCGGTCCTCGCGCTCTACCTCGGGCTGCTCGAAGGGCCAATCAAGCTCGCCAGCGGAGGCGGCACGGCGGCGTCGGCCAGCCGCGACGTGCTGATTGCGGCGATCACCATCGGCGCGCTCGTGCGCATCGTCGTCAGGAGGGAGCACGTGCGGCTCCCCCCGATGTCGGGCTGGGTGCTGGCGTTCGCCGCGCTCGTGGTGGTGGAGAGCTTCAATCCCAATACCCACGGAATCCTGAAGACGTTGGGCGGCTATCGCCAGCAGCTGGAGTGGTTTCCGTTCTTCTTCTTCGGGTATCTGCTGATGCGCTCGAAAGAGCGCTTCCGCAAGTTCTTCCTGCTGCTCGGCGTGCTGGCGCTGGCCAACGGGGCGGTCGGCGTGTATCAGTCGCGGCTGACCCCGGCGCAGCTCTCCAGCTGGGGTCCCGGCTACCGGGAACTCGCCGAAGGCGGAGGCGCCAAAAGGCAGGGCGGACGCACCTACAGCAGCGAAGGCGTCGCACGGATTCGCCCGCCCGCGCTCGGCTCGGCCGCTGGCTTCGGCGGCGCGGTCGCGGTGCTCGCCCTGCCCGCGATCCTGGCGTTGCTGCTCACCGAGCGCGGGCGTCGACGATGGCTCCCCGCGCTGCTCTGTCTGGGGGCACTGGCCGGCGTTGCGACCTCGGCGTCGCGCACGGCGGTGATCGGCGCGGTCGTCGCCGTGCTCGCCTTCACCCTGCTCACCTTCTACGCCGGGCGCGTGCTGCGCCCGCTCACGCTGTTGCTGGTGGTGGTGGGGCTCGCGCTCGGCGTCGGGCTCGGGCTGGCGGCGAGCGAGGGCGGGGGGGTGTTCTCCCGCTTCAACTCGATCGCCACGCCCGGCCAGGCGGCCACGGCCTCGACCACCAAGGAACGGACGCTGGCGCAGATCCCAAGCGACATCGCCAACGAGCCGTTCGGGATCGGGCTGGCGAGCGTCGCCGCGGCGACGGGCTTCGGCGGGGTTGACAAAGTGACGATCGAAGAACACTCCGCCAGCGCCGAGTCCCAGTACAACTCCGTGGTGCTGGAACTGGGAGTCGTCGGCCTGCTCCTGTGGGTGGGACTCAGCATCAAGCTGATCGTGCTGGTGCTGCGCCGGCTGCGACGCGTCGCCGACGTGGCGCTGCGCGTCGACCTGGCGGCCGTGTTCGCGGCGCTGCTCGCCATCGCCGTGATGGGCTTCAGCGGCCCCACCACCTACACCTCGCCGTCCGGTCCCTTCTTCTGGTTTGCGGTGGGGATCGCCGCCTACTGGCTGGCGGGGCCGGGGCTCCGGGCAGGGGTGAGCGACAGGGTTTTGGCCGCAGGCGGCATCGCTCCCTCCGCGGTCGGGGCGGGTGCGAGTTGACTCGTCCTCGTCTGCCGGGTCGTCGCTCGCGTGAACGCGGGGATCCCCCGCCGCGCTCATCCACGTTTGGGCAGATGAACGCCCTGGTCGGCGACCGGCGCCGGACGGTGACGGCGCTGGTGCTTGTCTCGATCGTCTCCGGGTTCACCGAAGCGGCGATCCTCGCGGCGGTCGCACAGGTGGGGGTCGCGCTCGTCAAACGGACGAGCGAGGTGGACTCGAAGCTCGGGCCGGTTCACATCCACGTGCCGATCACGACCATGTTCGCGGTGGCGATCGCGCTTGCGTGCCTGCGCCTCGCGCTGCAGGCGCCGATGGCGATCCTGCCGTCGCGGATCTCCGCCGACGTGCAGGCGCGGATGCGCAAAACCCTGTTTCACTCTTTCACACGGGCTGGGTGGGGAGTGCAGTCGCG
>CAYNGQ010000267.1:0-2959 GCA_964396735.1 uncultured Solirubrobacteraceae bacterium
CGGAGCCCCCGCAACGTGGCGCGACTCACCGTCTCGACAGACGGGGCGCTCTGGGCTGGGCAGCCCGCCGCCGTGCTCGCGCCCACTCGGGCGGTGCCGGAAGGGGTGTCGAGGGCCTCGGTTCGGGTGGCAAGGACGTACACGACGAGCGCCGCCAGAAGCCCCAGCAGCAACATCAGTCGCACCCGCCCGTCGGTCAACCACGCAAGGGTACGGTGCACGTGCTCTTGGCATCGGCTGGTTTTGCCTCCGGCTTGAGAGCCTGGTCGACCTGAATGATGACTATGTCGTTCTGAAGCATGAGATGTGGCGCAAGAGATCGTGTGGAGATTGCCGAGACATGCCGACATCCTGCGGGTCGTGACCAAGCCGGATCGTGTCGCACCCGACCAGCGCCGAATCGGGAGCGAGGGCGCCGATTATTCCCCGGGGTGAGATATGGCAGGAAGGCGTGTGCCAACCAGCGCATGGAAGAGGTGAGGGGAGATGTAGACCTCCACAAGCGCCGCGGCAACCAGTACGGGTATCGCGCCCGCAACCGTCACGAGCGTCGCGGCGAGCAGCTGGTCCCACTCACCGCGGCGGCTGGCCATGATCCACGCGGCGAGCGGGAGGAACAGCGCCATCAGCTCGGGCACGGCGTGTGGCAGAACGGCGAACAGTAGCAGCGCCGCGGGTACGTCGAGCTCGTGCGAGAAGGCGGCGAGCCGGTCGCCGAGCAGGTAGGCCTGGGCGGACAGGGAGAATGTGGTCGCGCAGACGACGAACGCGATCGCGATTCGCCCGCCGTGTTCGTGTACCCAGCGCGAGACGCCATGGTGGGATTCGGCCTGAAGCGGCAGCGAGCTGCCGGCGATGAAGCCGGCCACACACGCCATCGCGTGCAGGGCCAGCACGAGCAGGTTGTGGCCGAGGATGCCTGGAACGTCCGCGAGGTTCCCGACGGCAAACGGTGGTTCGGGCGGGATCGCTTCGGCGCCAGCGCCGGAGAGGGCGGAGACGACCAGCACAGCGGTCAGCAACCCAAGCGCCGCGACCGCGGAGCCGGCGGCCCAGCGGCGCAAGATTCTCCACCGACCCTGCCGCCAGGCGCGCAGCGTGCTTCGCGTGCGGCGCACGCCGTACGCAAAGGCGTCGGCAGAGGCGTCCATCCTTCCCTGATCGGCAGACAGGCCGACCCAGCTGAGCCTGTGGCTGCCACCGAAGGCGAGCGCCTCTATGAAGGCAGTCAATCTGCGTCAGGCACGACCTCGAGCAGGCCGTCTCGTCAGGGAACCCGCTAGGGATGAGTTAGGGACATCCCCGATTGCGCGGGCGGGGGCACGGAGGTCGGCCCCGACCTGGCCGACGCCGTGTGTCGAGTGCGCGAGGGTGACGCCGTTTTCGCGGCGCTGCTCTCCACCCAGCACGGGGGGCGCGCGTCAGGGTGTGATCCCGTCCGCTGTTACGGTGGAGTGGTCCATCGCGCTCCTTGTGGGTCGGCGATTGTGCGTTCGCTCGGTCCTTCTTGACCTCTCTGCCTCGCGACCGCAGCCCCTGAGAGGCTTCGTGAGGAGCGCCCGTGAGTGTTGTGGCTGCAGGGTTTGAGAGCAGGTCGCGTCGCGGGTCGGTGGGGCGTCTGCCGACCCGCCCCGTCGCCGCGAGGTCTTCCCGGCCGGCCGGGGCGCCGCTGCATGTCGCGATGCTCGCCCCACCCTGGATCTCCGTCCCCCCGCCGGGGTATGGGGGCGTGGAGTCAGTGGTGGGCGTGCTGACGGACGCTCTCGTCCGGCGCGGGCACGCGGTTACGCTCTTCTGCGCCCCGGGCTCGCGGTCGAGTGCGCGGGTGGTGGCCCTGCTCGAGGAGTCCCACCCCGAGGAGATCGAGCGTTCGCTGTATGAGGTCGACCACGTCGCGCGGGCGTTCGAGGAGATCGATCTCGCCGCCTACGAGGAGCCCTTTGACGTGGTTCACGACCACTGCGGCTTCACCGCCCTCGCGATGGCCGACCGCCTCGACACGCCGCTCGTGCACACGCTGCACGGGCAGTTCACCGCCAGCACCGCGGCCTTCTACGCCCGCCACGGCAACAAGGCGGCGCTCGTGGGCATCAGCCGGGCGCAGCTCGCATCGGCGCCGGTGGGCATGGAACCGGTCGGCGCGATCCCGAACCCGATCGATGCGCGGGCCTGGCCGCTGCGCGAGCACAAGGACGACTACCTGCTGTGGATCGGGAGGATGACCGCCGAGAAGGGTCCCCACCGCGCGATCGCCGCGGCCCGTGCCGCGGGCGTGCCGCTCGTCCTGGCGGGGGTCATCCAGCCCGGCCAGCAGGCGTTCTTCGACCGCGAGGTCGCCCCGCACATCGACGGCGAGCGCGTCCGCTTCATCGGCGAGATCGGTGGGTCGGTCAAGCTCGCGGCCTTCGCGGGCGCCCGCGCGCTGCTGATGCCGATCCGTTGGGAGGAGCCGTTCGGGATGGTCATGGTCGAGGCGCTGGCGTGCGGGACCCCGGTGATCGCGTTTCCCGAAGGCGCCGCCCGCGAGCTTGTCTGCGACGGGCAGACCGGCTTTCTGGTCGAGGACGAGCAGGCGATGGGCGCCGCGGTTGGTCGGCTGCCCCATATCGCCCCGCGGGACTGCCGCGCGTGGGTTGCCGAGCACTGCGACGTCGACGTGGTGGCGGCCGCCTACGAGCGGACTTACCGATCGGTGGCGCACGCTCGCGTTGCGGAGGCCGTCGCGCTTGTCTGAGCGCACCCTGAGCGTCTTGGACGGCAGCACGTTCGTCGTCGGGGACCGCCGTGGCGACGTGCGGGTCGACGCGGGTCGCGAGCACGGCTTCTTCTGCGAGGACACCCGTTTTCTCTCACGCTGGGTCTTGCGCGTCGGGGAGGCGCCGCTGGAGCTGCTTGGCCTCGACCAGAGCGCCCACTTCGCCGCGCAGTTCTTCCTGACCCCCCGCGTGGGGCCCGACGA
>CAYNGQ010000268.1:0-7544 GCA_964396735.1 uncultured Solirubrobacteraceae bacterium
CGACCGGCGCGCGCCGAGGCTGGGCATCGCCTCGCTGTCGGCTTCGATTGCGCTGACGACGAGCTCGGCGAACAGCGCCGCCCGCTCGGCGTCATCGGGCCCGTAGTGGCCGCCGTCGCGGCGGTCGAGCAGTGACAGCACGCCGATCGGGCGGCCGAGGCGGATCAGCGGGACGACGAGCATCGTGTAGGGGACGTGGCCTGTGCCGGCGGCGATACGGGCCGCGAAGCGAGGGTCGGTGCGGCATTCGGCGACCGCCAGCGGCTGTCCGTTCTCCACGACGCTGCCAGAGAGGCCGTGCCCGGGTGGCAGGCGCACGCCCACGATCTCGCGTGCACCAGCTCCCCAGGCCGACTGGTAGACCAGCTCGCGGGTGTTGGCGTCGGTCAGCGCGATCGAGGAGGCCGCCGCGCCGAACACCCCGGCGGCGGTGCGCGCGATCCCCTCCATCAGGCTGCGCCGGGCGGCCGGCGCCTCGATCGAGAGGGTCAGCGACCCGCCGATCGTGGGCTGCGCGTGGCCCCGGGGCTGGGTGTGGCCGCCAAGCGCGCGGGCGAAGGCGGCGACCGAGGCGACGCGCCGTTCGGGCACCATCTCGAGGCCCGCCTTCACCGCGTCGGCGATCTCGGGCGGGACATCGGGGGCGAGCTCGCGCAGCTGGGTTGGGCTGGCATACACCGGCGGTTTGCCGACGATCAGCGTCCACAGCGTGGCGGCCAGACCGAAGACGTCGCTGCGCGGGGAGACCGAGCCGCCGGCGAACACCTCGGGCGCCATGTAGCGCGGCGTGCCGACTCCGACTGTGCCTTCGTCCTCTTCCTCGTCTTGGAGCAGGCGGGCGATCCCGAAGTCGACCAGCACGACCCCGTCCTCGCCGAGGATCAGGTTGTGGGGCTTGACGTCGCGGTGCACGATCTGCTGGTCGTGCACGTACTCGAGCGCCTCGCAGCTCTCACGGGCATAGTCCAGCGCCTGCTCGAGCGCCAGCCCCGGGTTGCCCTTCTGTGCCAGCAGGGTGTGCAGATCGGTGCCCTCCACCAGTTCCATCACAAGGTACTGGCCGCGCTCGTCGGCGAAGTGGTCGGTGACCTCGACCACGCGCGGGTGGCGTAGCAGCGACAGCAGCTGCGCCTCGACCTCGAAGCGCTCGGCGTGGCGGGTGTTGTTGACGTGCTTGATCGCCACGGCCTCGCCGTTGCCGGTGTCCTGCCCGCGGTAGACCGCGCCCATCGCACCGCTCGAGATCGGCTTGCCGACGGTGTAGCGGTCGGCAAGCATGAGCCCCTGCGGCAGTACGAAGCGTGACTCGTCCTCCATGTCGATGGCCAGCGTAACGCAGCATCCGGCCTACGCCGTCCTTCGATGCGCTGCGTAGGCGCAATGACATGGTCGGCGACCGGGGACTCGGATAGCGTTCTAGGTGGGTGAATCGATGAAACGCAAGCGCAGGCGCGCCGGGGCGGCGCGCACGCGCCAGCTGCGGCGGGTGCTGCTGGCAGTCGTCGCGCTGGGCGCCACGGGCCTCGCGATCGTCGCCTACGAGACCAACCTGCTGCGCTCGCTCGAACTGAGCACGGTCAACACCCGTTTCACGATTCGCGGCCACCAGCGGCCGCCGGCGAACATCGTGCTGGTCGAGATCGACGAACGGACCTTCGACGAACTGGACCTGCAGTGGCCCTTCCCGCGCCGCGTGCACGCCAAGGTGATCGAAGACATTGCCCGCGACCACCCCAAGGCGATCGCCTACGACGTGCAGTTCAGCGAGGCCAGCGCCTGCCCACTGTCACCCAATGGCACCCAGCCGCCGCCGGGCGACTGTCCGCAGGCGCGCAGCGACGAGACCGCCCTGCTCGAAGCGCTCGACAACGCAGGCGGGCGCACGGTGATGACCACCACCGAAACTGAAGGCGACGGGAAGACGAGGTTCCTGGGCAGCGAAGGCAACGCGCTGCTGGGCGAAGTAGGGTCGCGGCCAGCCAACGGGCTGCTGCCGACCGATCCGGGCGGCGTCCTGCGACGCGTCAGCTTCTCGGTCGGCGGGTTGAAGACGCTCGCGGTGGCGAGCGCGGAAGTCGCCGACGGGCATCGGGTGCACGCGAGCGAGTTCGACAGCGGTCCCGCCTGGATCGACTACTACGGTCCCGAAAACAGCTTCCAGCGCGTGTCGTTCTCGACGGTCTATCTCGGCCACGTGCCGCGCGGCTTCTTCCACGACAAGATCGTGGTCGTCGGCCCCTCGGCGCCGACGCTGCAGGACATCCACCCGACCTCCACCGCCAGGCAGATGCCGGGCGCCGAAGTCCAGGCGAGCGCGATCGCGACGGTGCTGCGGGGCCTGCCGCTGCGCTCCTCGGCGGCGTGGCTGGACCTGGCGCTGATCGTGCTGCTGGGCTGCGCCACGCCGCTGGCCACGCTGCGGTTCGGCTCGATCGCCACCGTCGGGCTGGCGCTGGCGCTTGCGGCGGCGTTCACGGTGGGCGTGCAGGTCGCCTTCGACAACGGCTACGTCGTCTCGTTCGTCTACCCGCTCGGGGCGTTGATCCTCAGCGCGGCGGGAGCGTTGTCGGTGCAGTTGGTGACGGTCGCCTTCGAGCGCGAGCGGGTGCGCGACCTGTTCTCGCGCTTCGTGCCCGAGAACGTCGTCGACGAGGTGCTGGCAAGCGCGGGTGGGGAACTGCGCCTCGGCGGGGTCCAGCGTGAGGGCACCGTTATGTTCACCGACCTGCGCGGCTTCACCACGTTCGCGGAAACGCTGACGCCCGATCGTGTGATCGAAGTGCTCAACCGCTACCTGAGCGAGATGAGCGACGCGATCCTCGACCACGGCGGCACGCTGGTCGCCTACATGGGGGACGGGATCATGGCCGTGTTCGGCGCGCCGATCGTGCAGGCCGACCACGCCGACCGCGCGCTCTCAACGGCCCGCGAGATGCTCGCCGTGCGCCTGCCCCGCTTCAACGGATGGCTGCACGAACAGGAGCTGGGGCAGGGCTTTCGCATGGGCATCGGCCTGAACTCGGGGCGCGTGATGTCGGGCAACGTCGGCTCCGAGCGGCGCGTCGAGTACACGGCGGTGGGCGACACCACCAACGTGGCTGCACGCATCGAGCAGCTCACCAAGGGCACCCCCCACCAGCTGATGCTCTCCGGGGCCACCAAGGAGGCGCTCACCACCCAGCCCGACGATCTCGCGTTCGTCGATGAGATCGAGCTGCGCGGCCGGCGGACGGAGATCGCGATCTGGGCGCTCGCCGAGGAGCCGGAGGTGCTGGCGGCGGGGTCCCCGGTGCTCGAGCGGCGGGGGGAGGAGGGGCCAGGGCCTACGCTCGCCGATCGCAGCGGGGAGGGGGGGCCGGAGTCTGCGCCGGCCGATCGGCCGGGGGTGGGCCGACCGGAGTCCCCGGCCGCCGATCAGCCGGAAACCGTGTAACCGGCCTGGCGCAGGGCCGCGAGCGCGCTCGTCATGCGGGCGCCGGCGCTGCCGATCGCGCGCTGGGCCTGCGCGTAGGCCGCTTCGTTGCCGGCGCGCGCGGCGGCGGCCAGGGCGGCGTAGTCGCGACTGAGCGCCGCCAGCGAGGCGGCGAGGTTCGCATTGATGCTCTGCACCGCAGGGCTGACGGAGAGTCGCGCAAGCGCGCGCGACGCGGTGGTGTAGGCCGCAGCCAGCTGCGCCGCCGCGGCGGCCTGCGCGGTGGCGCTCGACGCGGCGTGCAGGCGGGCGGCGCCGGTGTTGACGGCGCTGTTCAACGTGCCGAAGATGCCCCCCAGCGCGCTCGCATACTGCGGGCTGGGCGCCAGCCCGAACGCGGTGGTGCCGTTCAGCTTCAAGGTCGCCGCGATCTGCGCGCATTGCGACCCCGACGCGGCGGCGGTGGCGCCCAGGCAGGCGATCGTTACGACGCCGCCCGTGGTCGGCACGGTGTAGAGCGTCAGCGGCGAGGCGAGGCCGTGCACCGAGAGTCCGCTGTAGCGGTATGCCTCATCCGCGCCAAGCCGCACCGGCTCGGGACGGGGCAGCGTCCCGTTCACGGCGGCGGTGAACGTCGCCGGCAGCAGCGAGGGTCCGGAGGCCCTCACCTCGCCGGCGAGCAGGCGCTGGCCGGAGGAGGAAGTGCTCAGCGCCAGAGGCTGCGAGAAGGTGAGCCCACGCACCGTGGAGGCGCTCCCAACCCGCTGCCAGCTGGACGGGAAGGAAAGTTCGACGTAGCCCGCCGACGCCGAGTGGGTGAAGGCCGTGCCGGAGCTGCCTGAGCTCCCACCGAGCAGCAGCCCGGCGACGAGCGCGAGCACCGCGGCGACGATCAGCACCGGCACGTATCTCCTGTTGGGCGCGCCGGCCGGCGCATCACGCTCGCCGCCGGAGGCCTGCGGTGCGTCCTGCGGTGCCGTCACGGCGGCAGCAGCGAGGCGCGTCGCACCGGGGTCGCTCTTCGCGGCCGTACGCGGTGCGCGCGTCGGGCTGCCGACGGCCGGGCGCAGGCGCGTCGGGTCGGTGGAGGCGGACGGCGCGGAGGACTCCGGCGGCGCGGCGCCGAGCGCTCGCCGTGCCTGCAGCATCAGCTCTCCCGCCGATGCCGGCCGGCCTTCGGGGTCCTTTGCCATCCCCCGCGCGACCACCTCGTCCATCGCCGCGGGGAGGTCGGTGCGCATCTGTGAGAGACGCGGCGGGGGCTCGGTGAGGTGCGCGAGCAACGCTCGCTCTTCGGTTGACCGTTGGAACGGAACCTGCCCGGTGAGGCACTCGCAGAGCACAGCCGTGAGCGCGTACACGTCGCTACGACCAGTGGCGTTCTCGCCGCGGGCCTGCTCGGGGGAGATGTAGTCGATCGTGCCCACGAACTGGCCGGTTTCGGTCATCGCGTCGTCGTCGTTGCCCTTGGTCAGCCCGAAGTCGGCCAGATAGGCGTGGTCGCCGGCGCCGACAAGCACGTTCTGAGGCTTGACATCGCGGTGAATCAGACCCTTCGCGTGCGCGGCGTCGAGTGCCTCGGCCACCTGCGTGAGCAGGCGCAGCGCCCGCCGGTCGTCGAGCTGGCGGCGCAGGATCAGATCCTTGAGCGTGGGGCCCTCGACCATGCGCATCGCGAGGAATAGCCGGTTGTCGGTCTCGCCGGCCTCATACACCGTGACGATGTGGGGGTGGTCGAGGGCGGCCTGCAGCAGACCCTCGCGGCGGAAGCGCTCGCGGAAGGCAGGATCGGCGCTGAGCTCGGCGGTGAGCAGCTTCAGCGCCACCACCCGCTCCAGCGAGAGCTGGGTGGCCCGGTAGACGGTGCCCATCCCACCCTCGCCGAGCCGGCCGTCGATGCGGTAGCCCGCTACTACCGTCGGGTTGTCGAGCGAGTCCACCAGCGGCCCCTTCTAGCCCACGAGTACGGGGCCACTGCTTTTGCCGCCGCTCGGAGCGGCCGGTTTGGATGGCGTGGGGGTGGGAGTCGGGGTCGAAGTCGATTCTGGCGTCGTGGCCGGGGTGGACGTCGTTGCCGGCGCGGGAGTGGATGCTGGAGTGGAAGTGGTGGGGTGCGGCGGATGGTGCAGCGCCGGCGGCGTGGCGGGTGCCGTGATGGCCGAGACGTGCACTGGCGTGGTGGACACCACCATCGGGGCGGGCAGCGGCGCCGCCTGCGTGCTGCTGCCCGTCGCCTTGCGTACGCCGAAGCTTGCGCCGAACACCACCAGCGCGACGATCAGCGCCGCGATTGCCGCGCGCCCACCCGAGGCCTGGGAGGTCGAGCTCATGCGCGATGCTCGGTCATCGACGGCAGCGCCCGGTCATTCGCAGCGCTCGGGCCTTTTCGAGCCCGGGGCCAAGCAGCGCTGGACCTTGGTGAAGTTGGCGTGCCCAATCTTGTATTCGATGTAGGCGCCGATCTCGTTCTTGGCCGTCACATAGATCTTCAGCGCGGAGCCGTTGGGCAGCACCGCGCCGTGCAGCCCGGGGAAGCCGAGCGAGCGAGCGGTCTTGGCCTGGGGGCGGCAGCCCCGCGTGCAGCGCACTTCGACGCGGGCCTTCTTCGGAGCGCTGACGGCGAGGTTCAGGACGCGCACCCCGTTGGCGAGCGGCTGCGCGGTGAGCGTCGCTTCGGCCTGCAGGCGCTTGAGTTGGACGACGTAGTCGAACAGGAACTCGAGGTTGCCCCCGGCCGATTCGACGCCGCCAAGCTGAATCGTGTACGACTTCCCGGCTTCGACGTTGGCGAACAGTTCACCGGCCATCGTCGGCTGGTTGATAGCACACTTGCGCTGGCTGCTTTCGGGCAGCAGCGTCGTGGGGTTGTACGGCATCACCGCCATCACCGTGCCAAACGAGGCCGAGGTGCGGATCCTTACCAGCCCGTTGGCGTTCGGATAGAAGTCGTACCAGATCGTCTTGCCCTCGCTGACGCCGTTGCAGCCCGTCACCTCGGCGGGCCCGGGCTGGGGGCTGAGGATGTTCGACTGGATGGTCGCCGCCGACGTGTTGCGTTCGTCGCGCAGGGTTTCCGTGCGGTTGAGCGGGGTGCCCGGATGGTGGGGGGTGGACGGTTCGTTGAGGTTGAGCGCGTCGAGGTAGTTGTCGTTGATCGGCGGCACGGTCGCCGGCGCCGCGGCCGTTGCGGCCATCGTCGTCGTGGCCCCGATCGCCAACAGCGCCGTGATCGTCACGAGCGCGACCGCGCGCCAGGAGCGCCTGAGTGTTGCCCGCATCAGAATGCACCTCGCCTCATTGCCTTACAGCATCATAGATCGCATGGGTACACTCGTGCCGCGTCATATGAGCACGAGCGCGAGGGGTAGCGAGTGGTGGACACCGAGCGGTCGGGCTCTGTCGCGGCGCTCGGCAGGTCAAGCTGAGGTGAGCTGGCCGAGGTGAGCATGGCAAGACGCCTCAAGACCTGCAACCCTGCCAGCGTGCACATGATCACTGCGATCGAGGCCCCACCAAGGTGGCAGGCGTGAGTGACGAGCCCGAGCCCATGGAGTCTGGGGCGACAAGCGATGCACCCGACCCACTGATCGGCGTCACCGTCGGGCGCTACCGGATCGAGTCGCTGCTGGAGGTTGGTGGCATGGGGCGCGTGTACCGGGCGATCGGTGCCCAGGGCGAGCTGGTGGCGCTCAAGCTGGTGCGGGGCGACCTCGCCGAGGACAGCATCTTTCGCAAGCGCTTCGAGCGCGAGGCGATGATCGCCCAGCAGGTGAAGAACCCGCACGTGGTGCCGGTGCTCGACACCGGCGAGCACGAGGGCGTCCCCTATCTCTCACAGCGCTTCATCGAGGGTGGCTCGCTGGAGCAGAAGCTGAAGCGCGAGGACCGCCTCGATGTGCCGACGACACTCAAGCTCTGCGCGGAGGTGGCGGACGGGCTGGATGCACTGTTTGCCGGCGGGATGGTGCACCGCGACGTCAAGCCCGCCAACGTCCTACTCGACCTCGACGGCACCGCGCTGATCACCGACTTCGGGCTGGCGAAGGACAACGAGGGCACCAACCTCACGCGGCCCGGCCAGGCGCTGGGTTCGCTGGACTACATGTCGCCCGAGCAGATCCGCGGTGAGACG
>CAYNGQ010000269.1:0-3718 GCA_964396735.1 uncultured Solirubrobacteraceae bacterium
AACCGCCACGATGATCACCGCTCCTTTGAAGAACGGTCAGCTCGCGGGCGTGGCCCCTGCGGTCAAAGGGCTCGTCACCGGCTTGCTCGGCGATCTGGGCGAAACCCCCGAAAAAAGCAAAGAAGAAGGGGGTGGCAAAGGCTCCGGTGAAGGCAAAGGCTCGGGCGAAGGCACCGGCAGCGGCTCCGGCGAAGGGAAAGGCTCGGGCTCGGGCAACGGCGAAGGCGGCAAAGGCAGCGGGTCGGGCGAAGGCAAGGGTTCCGGCGGCAGCGGCGGCTCGGGCGCGGGCGGGTCGGGCAGCCAGACCACGGTGCTGATCACGGTGCCCGGCGCCTCCACCACGCCGAGCTCCTCCGTCACAGCCAAACAGGAGGTGGGCAAGGTCTCGATCCTCAGCCATCGGGTGCGCGGCCATATCGCCACGGTCGTGCTGCGCATACCCTCCGCCGGCACCGCCACGCTCGCCGGCAAGGGGGTGCACGGCACCAGCAAGCAGGCCGCGCGAGCTGAGCAGCTCACGCTGCGGGTCAGTCTCTCGCGGGCCAGCTCTGCCTCACTGCACCACCACCGGCTGGCCGTGAAGCTCCAAGCCTCCTTCCATTCCACCAGCGGATCGAGCTCCTCGGCGGCGGCCACGGTTGTCTTTGGGTAGGACCGGCGCCACAAGGGCGCCGCATCTCGGTCGGTCCCGCGCATCGCGGGGCCGACCGTCGCGGTGGCCTCCATCCACGCGAGCCACCCACGTGGTGGTACGCAACCTCGCCAGAGGCCGGCCGCTGGCCGCACGCCCCCGCATCTGCCAGACTGTGGCGCTGCGCGCCGTTAGCTCATCGGGCAGAGCGCCGGACTTTTAATCCGGTGGGGCGGGTTCGAGTCCCGCACGGCGCATCCCCTTTATTTGCAGACGTGGGCAGTAGCCAGCCGTCTGTGCGTCACGACCCTGAAGCCCGAGAACCGGTGTCGGCGTTTCTTTCGTGTCCGACCTATCGCATCAGTGGAGTCCGTCAGGCAGCAAGCTGGGCTTGCATCGCCTCCGCCAAGGCAAGTGCCCCCGAAAGCGGCCTTACCATCACGACGAGCTCGTCGATCAGGCCATCCTCGTTGGTGTGCAGAAAGTCGCACCCCTCGATCTGCCGGTTGCCGACCCGCGCTTCGAAGACAAGCGCGTGGTCGGACGCGTCGGGGGCGCCAATCTCACGGATGTAGCGGAAGTCCTCGAATACACGAGCGGCCGCCTGCAGCAACACCGCAACCTCCTCGCGGCCCTGGTAGGGCTTGAACACGATCGGGCTGCGGAACACGACGTCATCGGCCAGCAGCCCCACCGCTCGCTCGATATCCATGGCCTCGATCGCGGCGCGGAATGGAGTCATTGGGAGAACCACAGAGTACGCCGATACGCCATCTCACGCCACCCCCGCCGGCACCGCGCGCAGACGCGCGAGCGCTGCAAGCACCGCCTCGCGGGTATCCAGAGGTTCGAGCACGGCGGCGTCGCCGGCTTCTCTGAGGACCTCGCGCACCAGCCAGCGCACGCCGGCGAAGCTCAGCTCCACCACGACCGAGCCATCGGCGCGCTCCTCGACCACGCGGCGGCTCTCGCGTGCCCAGCGCGCCCGCTCGGGGGAGATCCACAGGCGCGCGATGCGCGATGCCTCCACCTCGCCGGTGCGCATCCAACCCTCCACTTCCGCCGCCGGGTCGACCTCGGCGCGGGGCTCGAAGTGCTCGTCGGTGACCTCTGCGCGCCTGATGCGATCCAGGCGAAAATGGCGCACGTCCTCGCGCGCGGGGTCGAATGAGGCCACATACCAGCCCTCGCGCCCGTTGACCAGGGCGTAGGGCTCGACCCGTCGCTGGGAGAACTCGTCCTCGTTCTCCTTGTAGTAGTCGAGCTCGATCAGCCGGTGCTCGATGATCGCGGTCGATATCTGCCGGGACACATAGGAGTCGTTGCTGCGCCCGTGCGCCACCTGCAGGCCCTGCTCCATTGGGTCGCCGCCGAGCGCGGCGACGATCTTCTCCCGTGCCGAGGTCAGCGAGCCCTCGGGGATGTGCTCTCCGATCAGGTCGATCGCCGCGATCAGCGCCTTCGCCTCCACCGGCAGCAGTCGTGCGGGGCGGTCGAAGTTGTCGCTGTAGGGCTCGGGGTCCACCTCTACGACCTCGCCCTCCTCCGTTTCGAGGATTTCCGCATACAGCACATACGAGCCCCCGCCGAAGTTGACCACGTTCAGCACGTCGATGTCCTCGCGCAGCTCCTCCTCGCTCAGCTGCAGCCGCTCCTGCAGCTCGGCGAGCGACTCGCGCCGTCCCTCGCGCCCCGCGTGGATCAGGATGCCGGCGAGCGTCACCAGGCGTGCGAAGCGCTCGGGCCGGATCGCTGCCTCCACGCGACGCGGATCCTCGGACGATCCGTCTGGATCCGCGGTCGAGCCGCTGCGCCGGCGGCGGCTTTTGGTGGGTCGCGCCTGCGCACCGCCGCGCGGCCCGCTGAGGGCGTCCGCCTCGCCGTCGAGATCGCCCAGCGGGCTTTCCGCATGGCGGCGCTCCAGCAACTCCAGGCGCATGGCGAGCTCCCGGGCCAACTCCGGCGGGCCCAACAGCCGAGCGTGCTCCCCCAACCCCAGCACCCATGAGACCAGCATTCGCGGCGCGGCGTAGGGAGTCAGGAAGGTCCGGTCCCCCGATCCCTCGTCCTCCACTGCGAGGATCTCCCCGTAGCGGCCGAAGTGGCGCTCGATCTGCCACGCGATCCGCTCGGACACCAGGATCTCAGCGACACCACGCTGCTCGCCCAGCTGCCACTCGGCGCGGTTGGCGTAGGCGCGCGGGTCGAAGTCGGTGGGGCGTCTGAAGTCGTGCTCGGCCTTGGTTGCATACGTCACTTTGCCGCGGATGCGCGAGAGGCGGAAGACGCGGATCGCCTTGCGCTCGTGGGCGTAGCCCAGCAGGTAGAACTCCCCCCCTTGAAACAGCAGGTGGAAGGGGTCCACGCGCCTGCCGCCCAGCTCGTCGCGCTCCATCGAGTAGTAGTCGAAGGTGATCGTCTTCTGGCGGAAGATCGCCGTCTCGACCTTCGCCAGGCGCGCCGAGAGCTCGTGGCCGCCGGCGGAGGCGGTGATGCCGAGCGCGACCGAGCGCTGCTCCGGCGCGCGCAGCGGGCTCGGGCGACCCCACGTGATCTGCTGCAGCGCGAGCCGCAGCGGCTCCGCGTAGGCGAACTCCCCATCGAGCAGGTGCAGCGCGGTCTGCAGCGCCGCGAGCTCCTCATCGGTGAACTCGATCTCCGGCAGATGGAAGCTCTCCGAGCGCAGCGAGTAGCTCTCCTGCTCCGCCGCCGCATCCGCCGGGCGGTCCACCGTGAGGTGGATGCCCAGCGATTCGAGCTCCGCGCGGTCCGCGTAGAAGCGCCGCGCGAACGCGTCCTCGTTCATCGCGCTGTACCCCTCCACGTCGCGCCGGATCTCCAATGCCGTGACCGGCCGGCGCTCGGCCATCAGGTAGGAGATCAGCGACAGCTGGCGGATCAGCTTTTCCGTGTCCTTGGCCATCCCCCCCGCAACTGTAGTTGGGCCAGCCGAGGAGCGACCCCGGGGGGTGGGTGGGGACGCAAATCGGAACGCTATTTGCGGTCTTTTGCCGGGGAGTCGTAGCGGGGCGTTGACGACCTGAATCAGGCCGCTTCGCGGTCGGCATCGGCTCGAGGCGCGAAGTA
>CAYNGQ010000270.1:0-2071 GCA_964396735.1 uncultured Solirubrobacteraceae bacterium
CTTTGCTCGCCGCGGTTCCGTTCCTGTTCGCGACCGGCGTGGCGTTCGGCTACTTCGTCGTGCTGCCGGCGGCGCTGCGCTTCCTCGTGAACTTCAACAGCAGCGAGTTCAACATCATCGTGCAGGCCAACCCCTACTACCAGTTCGCTGCAACCGTGCTGCTGGCGATGGGTCTGGTCTTCCAGGTCCCGGTCGTGATCCTGGGGGCCACCCGTGCGGGAATCGTGACCCCGAAGCAGCTGCGCAAGGGCCGCCGCTACGCGATCGTGGCGTGCGCGGCCGTCGCGGCCTTCCTGCCGGGAGATGCGGTCACGTTGATCCTCGAGACCGTTCCCCTCTACATTCTCTATGAGGCGAGTATCCTGATGGCATCGTTCGTTGTCCGACGCGACGCGGCGCGGGGTGGAGCGCCGCCGGCGGCTGGGAGCGCTCGGCAGGATCCACCGTCCTCGCCGGGCGCAGACGCCGACGAGGGTGGGCCGGCCACTCCCAATGGGGGTGGGCCACCGGCCCCCAGTCCTCCGGAGTCGAGCGCGACAACTACGGACAATGACACCGACCCAAGCGTGAACGCCATAATCGACCACATGGACAGGAAGCTCACCGACTGATGCTGTTCGACCTGCGAGCCCGCGGCCGGCGCAAAACCGTGCAGGTTGTGTATCTGGGCCTCGCCCTGCTGTTCCTGCTGGGCTTCGTCGGCTTCGGCGTCGGCGTCGGCGGCGGGGGCGGCGGGATCTTCAACGCCCTCACCGAAAACGGTGGCTCCAGCAGCGCCAACTTCGCCGCCAAGGTTGCCTCCGCGGAAAAGCGCACCAAGCAACATCCCACCGAAGCGGCTGCCTGGAAGGGGCTCGTCGAAGCGCAGTTCCATCAGGCGAGCGAACCCGGCAACATCGCCACGGTCGGGGAAACCGAAAAATACACCGCCCAGGGCAAGGCGCTGCTCGCCAAGCTGGCCAAATCGTGGAGCACCTACCTCAAGCTCGAACCCGCTCATCCGGACACCGAACTGTCGGCGCGGATCTCCGGCATCTTCGGCGAACAGGGTCTCAATGAGCCGGCATCCGAAATGCAGGCGCTGCAGGTTGCGGTCAAAGGCAACCCCACCGTGCGCCTGTATTCGGCGCTGGCGGTATCCGCATACAAAGCCGGCAACCTCAAGGTGGGCGACGCGGCGGCGCGCAAGACCGTCAGCCTGGCCCCCGTCGCCGAACGCGCGAAAGTCAAGAAGTATCTGGCCGAACTCAGGAAGAACCCGCTCAGCCACACGCCCGCCACGATCAGCAAGGGCGCGAATGGGACCCTGATCGCGACGCAGGCCGGCAAAACCTACACCGTCAAGTCGAACGGCAAAGGTGGGTATGTCGGTGTGGCCCCCCCCGGCAGCACAACCTCGAAGACCGGTGCGACCTCGACGGCCGGACACACCTCCAGCGCCGCCGCCACCTCCAGCACCGGAAAG
Source organism: uncultured Solirubrobacteraceae bacterium (assembly GCA_964396735.1). Lineage (GTDB taxonomy): Bacteria > Actinomycetota > Thermoleophilia > Solirubrobacterales > Solirubrobacteraceae > Palsa-744. The sequence goes on from CAYNGQ010000270.1 coordinate 1,466, forward strand.
AAGTAGGCTCGCCCGGGAGCACGTGGCGGGCGATCTGAATCCTGAGATGGCCGCTCGATCAGAGGACGCACCGGCTGCTCGACCAGAACCGGCCGGCCCGCCGGATGGCTCCCCCAGCTACGCCGCGCGCCTACTGGTCGCCTGCCCCGACCGACCGGGCATCGTGGCGGCTGTCTCCGGCTTCCTGTTCGAGCTGGGTGCCAACATCGTCTCCTCCCACCAGTACTCCACCGACCCAGCCGGAGGCCGGTTCTTCCTGCGCACCGAGTTCTTCCTCGATGATCTGCTCGACTCCCCGGACGCTCGCGAGCGTCTGCGCGAGCGCTTCGACACAGAGGTGGCGGCACGCTTTCAGATGGAGTGGGAGCTGCGCTTCTGGGGCCAGCCGCGGCGTATCGCGATCCTGGTCTCGCGCCAGGACCACTGCCTGGTCGACCTGCTGTGGCGCTGGCGGCGTGGGGAGCTGGGAGCCGAGGTGGTCGCTGTGCTCTCCAACCACCCCGATCTCGAGCCCGAGGTGAGTGCGACGGGCGTCCCCTTCCACCACGTGCCCGTCGTGCGCGAGCACAAGGAGCGGGCCGAGCAGCGCATGCTGGAGCTGCTGCG
>CAYNGQ010000271.1:0-1712 GCA_964396735.1 uncultured Solirubrobacteraceae bacterium
GCTGACGCGCGCGGCTCAGGAACCGGAAGGCGTCCGTCCCCCGGCGCACGTCCCACGTCCTGACCGGCAGCCGCTCGAACACGCCGCGCTCGAACAGGCGCAGCACCTCCAAGAGCATCTCCTGGATGCGCTCGGGCCCGGCTTCGATCAGATCGAAGGCTCGATAGGCCACGCCCGGGTGGTCCGCCCCGACCTCGCCGGCGTCGCGCACATCGGTCTTGCCCATCTCGACAAACCGCCCACCCCTCGGCAGGAGCTCCAGCGAGGCATCGACAAACTCGCCCGCGAGCGCATCGAGGACGACGTCCACGCCATCCCCGCCGGTCTCGCCCAGGAACTTCTCCTTGAAGTCGAGCGTCCGCGAGGATGCGATGTGCGCCTCATCGAGGCCCAGCCGCGCGAGCGCATCCCACTTCCCGGGACTGGCCGTGCCGAAGACCTCCGCGCCCAGGTGCCGAGCCAGCTGCACCGCCGCCATGCCGACCCCCCCGGCCGCGGCGTGCACGAGCACCCGCTCGCCACGCTGCACGCCGGCCAGATCGACCAGGCCGTGGTAGGCGGTCAGGAACACGATCGGCACCGACGCCGCCTCGGTGAACGACCAGCCCTGCGGGATCGGCACGACCCAGTGGCGGTCGGCCACCGCGACCGGGCCGAAGGCGCCGTCGAACAATCCCATCACGCGATCACCCACGGCGAGGTCGCTCACGGCCGAACCGACCTCCACCACCACACCCGCGCCCTCGCAACCGACGACCGCCGCATCCGGGTAGACGTCCAATGCGATCAGCACGTCGCGGAAGTTCAACCCCGCCGCGCGCATCGACACGCGGACCTGCTCCGGCCCGAGCGGCTCGTCGACCTGCGGGCAGGCGACCAGGCGCAGATCTTCGAGCGTCCCCCCATCGCCGCTCTCCAGGCGCCACTGCACCACGCCGGCGGGGGGCGCCAGCGCCTCGCCGAACTCCCGCACGAGCCGCGCAGCCAGGATCGCGCCCTCGCGCACTGCCAGCTGCGGCTCATCGGCCGCGAACGTCACGCCGACCGCCGCGGGCAGCGCGCCCAACGAGTGCGTCCCCCGATCGACATCCACCAGCGCAAGTCGCCCGGGATGCTCCGCCTGCGCCGCGCGCACCAGGCCCCACAGCGGCGAGGCGGCGAGGCCGAGCGCATCGTCGCCGTCGCCGGTCGCCACCGCGCCACGCGTGACGAACACCAGCCGGCAGCCGGCGAAGCGCTCGTCGGCCAGCCACCCCTGCAGCAGCCCCAGCGCCCGCTGCGCGAGCTCGCACCCCGCGTCCGCCACATCGAGCGCGTCCGCCGCACCGGCGCCTGCGGAGTCATCGGCGATGGCCCCGCCGCCGGCGATGACCCCGGCGATACCCCTGCCGCCAGCGATACCTCTGCCGCCAGCGATGCCCCCGCCGGCGGGCGCCAGCTCCTCGCCGAGGCAGTCCACGAGCACGACCTCGGGGGCGGATCCGCCCCCCTCGAGCGCCCCCGCCAGCGCCTCCAGGTCGAGGTATGCGCCGCCGCCACACTCCACGCTCGCAGCCCGCAGCTCTCCAGCGAGTCCCCCGGGATCGTCGGCCCCGAGCACCGCCCACCGGCCCGCTGCCGTCTCGTGTGCGCCGGGCGTCGCGCCAAGCTCGACCCAGTTCAGCGAGAACATCAATTCGCCGCGACCGCCGTCGGCGCCGGCGAGCTGCTCG
>CAYNGQ010000272.1:0-4927 GCA_964396735.1 uncultured Solirubrobacteraceae bacterium
GGGGTCGTCGGTATCGCCTGCGGAATCCGCCAGCTTCCGCGCGGCGCGCAGCCGCGCCGAGGAGGCGCGCGGGTTGTGCGCGAGCTCGCCCGCGGAGGGGACGATCGCGCGGCGCGCCAGCAGCGCCGCCTGCGGCGTGCGCCCGCATGCGCACACAGGCAGGTCGGGCGGGCAGATGCAACCCTGCGCACGTGCGACCATGAAGCGCTTCACGCGCCGGTCCTCCAGCGAATGGAAGGAGATGCCGGCAAGCACACCGCCCTCGCGCAGCAGCTCCCACGCCAGCGGCAGTCCGCGATCGAGCTGCTCGAGCTCATCGTTGACGGCGATCCGCAACGCCTGGAAGACCCGCTTGGCGGGGTGCCCCCCGGCAAAGCGCGCGGGGGCGGGGATCGCCGAGTTGACGATCTCCACCAGCTCCTGCGTGGTGCGAATCGAATCGGCGCCCTCCCGTTCGCGGCGGCGCACGATCGCGCGGGCGATCGCGCCCGCGTGGCGCTCCTCGCCGAGCTCGCGCAGCATCCCTGCCAGCCGGCGCTGATCCCAGGTGGCGAGGATCTCGCGCGCGTCGAGCTCCTGCTCGGGATCCATACGCATGTCCAGGGGCGCGTCGTACGAGTAGGAGAAGCCGCGCTCGCGCGTATCCACCTGCATCGAGGACATGCCGAGGTCGAAGTACACGCTGTCCGCGCGCAACCCCTCTTGTGCGAGCAGCTCCAGCGCCTCGGCGTAGTCGCCGCGGATGAAGCGCACCGTGCACGGCAGCTCCTCAGCCAGCTCGGCGAAGCGCTCCTCGGCGACTGGATCGCGGTCGATCGCCACCAGCGTCCCGCCCGCGCCCAGGCGCTGGGCGACCAAACGGGCATGGCCGCCGCCGCCGAAGGTGCAGTCGATCGCGACCTGCCCCGGCTGCGGATCAAGCACATCGATCAGCTCACCGGCGAGCACGGGGATGTGGACGGTCATATCAAGAGTGCCTAGCACGAGGCGGGTGCGGTCGGGGTGGTCGTGGGCCGAGCGGGGCGCGGACGCAGGATCGTGGCTGTAGTGGTGCTACAGCGCGATCCGAGGACAAAGCCCCGCGATGTGCACACGGCCGCATCCGGACGTGCACGCATTGTGGTAGGCGCTCTAAGCAGGATGGTCGACACGTGCCGTGATCTCCGCGACGCCGCCCAGCAGCGTCGGTCGGTGCTCGTTCCAACGGTCGCGGTCCCACAGCTCCAGCCGATCCCCGGCGCCGACGACCACGACGTCCTTGCTGAGCGCCGCGTGCTCGGCGAGGAAGCCGGGGAGCATGATCCGCCCGGCGGAGTCCAGCTCGGCGTCCTGGGAGCTGCCGTAGAAGAAGCGCTCCAGCTCGCTCAGGCGGGGCGAGAGCGGCGGCAGCTCGGCGAGCGCGCGCTCGGTGTAGCGCTCGTACTCCTGCGGGCGCCACACGCCCACGCATGGCTCGAGGTCGACGGGCATCGCCATCACCACTCCCTCCGCCAGCGTCGCGCGGTAGCGGGCCGGCACGGTGAGGCGGTTCTTCGCGTCGAGCGTGTGGTCGTAGGTGCCACGGAAAGCCACTGTGCCTGTGCTCCAGATCGATCTGACTGCAACGAGGGCCGATCAGCCGGCATCCAAGCCGACCGCGGTCTTATGGGAGCCGAGGTGGAGAGGTGGGAGGAGCCTCTCCACCTCGGCTCGTTCCCGGCAAGGTACCCCACTTTCCCCCACAACGCAACCCCAATTGCACATTTTCCCCCACTTTGCCATCCGAACACCCTCCAGATCGTCAAAAATGCCTGCATATAGGCGGTTTTCAAGGTCTGGCCCAGAGAGCTTTCGGGGCGAGCAGATGCGCAAGCGGGGCTGCACCGTGCGGATTTGCCACACAAGTTGCATGTGCGCGATGCGACTTGCGTGGACGCCGCCGATGGGCATACGATCCCCACCGTGAGATCCACGGCTCTTCGCACCAGGGTCCCGGTGACGCTCGCCGGCCTGGTTGCGCTCCTCGCCACAGCGATCGCGGGCTGTGGCTCCAACCCGAGTGGGACGAGCGAGAGCCCCGCGACGGTGACGCCATCCTCGGCGCCGCTCTACATCGACGCTGTGGTCAAGCCCGAAGGCAGCTTGAAGACCGACGCGACCACCGCCGCGCATACGCTCACCGGTCGCCAGCACCCCTTCGAAGGCCTGTTGAAGCTGTTGGCCGGCCCAACTGGCAAAGCGCCAAACTATTCTCAGGAAGTCGAGCCATGGCTGGGCACCCACGCCGGGGTGTTCCTCGACTCAGCGGCGCTCAACCGTGCGGAGGGGTTGCTGGGCGGCGAAACGCTCGAGAAGCTTCTCTCGGAAGGCTTCTCCGGCCTGGAAGCGGCACTGCTTGGGCAGAACGGCCTGCAGGCAGTGCTCGGCGTAAGCTCCGCGCAGGGGGCGTTGGTGCTCGACACGAGCGACGTCGAAAAGGCGAAATCCTTCTTGGAAGGCCAGGCTCACAGCGCCGGCGCGCACACAACCAGCTATCACGGCGTCACCTACCAGGTGTCCCCCGATGGGGTGGCCGAGGGGATCGTGCACAAGTTCGCGGTGATCGGCAGCGAAGCGGGGATCAAGAGCGTGATCGAAACGGCTGCCGGCGGCCCCTCACTGGCGCAGGCGAGCGCCTACTCGAAGCTCACCTCCACCGCCGAACACGGAGCCCTGGCGAACGCCTATCTGAGCCCGGAAGAGCTGGAAAGCGCACTCAAAGGCAGCGGTGCCGGTAGCAGCGGGGGCGGAAGCGGTGGCAACAGCAACAGCGCAGAATCGATCCTGCCGTTGCTGGAGGGCCTGCTCGGGAACCCCGGCCAGCTGTACCTGTCGGTAATCCCGAGCTCCAACCAGGTGGCGCTCAACCTCGACACGCTGCCCCCGACATCCTCTGCCGGCGGCTCCGGCTCGAGCGGTTCGGCGTCGAGCTCCACCGAATCGGGTGCCGAACCGCTCGGCGAAAGCGGAGCACAGGTGCTGCGCGGGCTCCCTGGCAGCTCCTGGCTGGCGGTGGGGATCGGCAACCTCGGCGAAGCGCTGGGCCACGGTGCACAGGGCCTTGGCGCGCTCGGGTCGCTGGGCTCGTCGCTGAACATCGACGGCATCGACTTCGGCAAGCTGCTGGCGCCGCTGACCTCGCGCTCGTTGAATGTGCAGCGCGACCTGCTCAGTTGGGCGGGCGCCACGGGCATCTACGTGAGCGGCAGCAGCATACTCGCCCTGCAGGCGGCGGTCGTCATCACCTCCAAGAACCCGGCCCGCTCGCGCGCGGCGGTGGCGCAATTCGCGCAGGCTTACCGCGAAGCGGGCGGGCAGACCGCCACCACATCGGTGCCCGGCACGGAAACCGCGATGACGGTGAAGCTGCCGAGCTTCCCGCTGCAACTGACGCTTGCGGCGGGTCAGGGCAAGTTCGTGGCAGGGCTCGGGGCCTCCTCGATCAAGGAAGCGCTCAACCCGCAGAGCACGCTGGGGAGTGCTCCCGCCTACACCACTGCGATGAGCACCCTCGGCGGCGGCATCGAGCCGAGCGCGCTGATCGAATTCCAAGTGCTCTCAGGGCTGCTCGAATCGCTCGGGCTCAATCAGGCCCCCGGCTTCTCTGGCTTCGCCTCGACGATCGCCCCGCTCGGCACCGTCACCGCCGGTGGCGGGCAGTCGCTATCCGACGGGGTCAAGCGAACCCGCGTCGTGATCGGCCTATCGTCCTCGAGCGGGGAATCCGGCGCGAGCGGTTAGAGGGTGGCGCAGGCCGCCGCAGGCGGGCTGGCCGAAACGGGGACCGATTAGGGGAGACACTCGCTGCGCTCGCATCCCCGAATCGGCCAGCGCCGGAGGCGCGTGTCTCCCGGCTTCGGTCGGGCCCCTCTTCTTTCAGACCATCATGCCATCGAGGCATGGGCCGTGTCGCTCGGGGCCCCGGCAAGGTGGCCCTCGGTCTCGATGATCACCCGGCAGGGTCGCCGGCTGAGCAGATGCAATGCGGTCGGTCCGATGCGTCGCTCGCCGGCGGGGGCATGGAGCGTGGACCAGTAGATCATGTCCGCTTCCAGCCGCAGGGCCTCGTCCACCAGTGCGGCGCCAGGGTTGCGTGTGCGGATCACACCGGTGTGGATGCGGATGCCGGCGCGGCGGGCCTGGATGCGAGCGCTCTCGAGCGCCGAACGACCCTGCGCCTCCTCCCGCTCCAAGCCCTCCTGGAGCGGAAGGTGAGGAGGGACGGGCAGCACGAACACAGCATTGATGACCCCACCCTTGCCGATCAGCTTGGCGACGCGGCCGATCGCGGCGGCGCTGACGTCATCCCCGAAGATCGGCACCAGCGCGGTACGGTAGCCGGGGGCGGCCGACGGCCGCGGTCCGTCAGGGACCGCCGCCGACCGCCGCTGTCCGTGCTCGGGAAGACGCGCCATCAACAGGAGGGTATACGTGCCCGCCGGCCGAGCCCGGGCATAGAGCGGAGGAGCCCTCATAGCGGAGGAGCCCTGAGTGGCGCGCAACCCCAAGCCTTATCACCAAGCGCGTGCAATCTCCCGTGCAGCACCCCCACGCGGGCAGGAACTCAGCTTATGATTCCGACGGCACGGAGCCCAACCCCGGGGGTGGCGCAGCCGGCAGGAGGCCGGCTAGCCGGGCCCCTCCTTCTTCAGTCGCAAACCCCTTTATCAATCCACTATCTCCGGCACCAACGTCATGGACAAGACACGCCGCGGAAATTACGACTCGGGAGAGGACTTCGTCCTCGAATACGGGGAGCTGCGCTTCACCTTCAATGAGGAGGATTTCGCCGAGCGCTGCGAGCAGGCGGCCCTGAAGCTGGGGTTCGTGGGCGGCAGGCTCGGGGAGGACGAGCTGGAAGACCTCGTCAACCTCGCGGTCAACGGCGAGATCCTCGACCCCGCGTCAG
>CAYNGQ010000273.1:0-5102 GCA_964396735.1 uncultured Solirubrobacteraceae bacterium
GATCGGCTCCCTGCGCACCTTCCAGTCCGGCCAGCAGGCCATCCAGGCGATCGACCAAACCCTTCAGGCCGCCTCCACCCAGGTCGGCTCCCTCGACGGATCCACCAGCTGAGAGAGGATTGGCGCGCGATGCTCGAAGGACTGTATGCCGCCGCATCGGGGATGGAAGCCCAGCAGCAACAGCTCGACTCGATCGGCAACGACCTCGCGAATGCCTCCACCACCGGCTACAAGGCCGAACGGGTGGGCTTCCGCGAACTGCTCGTCAACCAAGTGGACATCGCCGGCACGGTCACCACCCAGGGCGCCGGCGCCGCCGCGCGGGCGATCGGCCGCAACCAGGCGCAGGGCTCGATCCAGAGCACCGGCAACCCGCTCGACCTCGCGATCGAGGGCCCCGGGTACTTCACCGTCAAGCGCGCCGACGGCACCGTCGCGCTGACTCGCGACGGCTCTTTCCAGATCGACGCGCGCGGCCAGCTCACCACGGCCGAAGGCAACCTGCTCGACCCCCCGATCACGCTTCCCAAAGGGACCTCGCCCAGCGAAGTGGCGATCGGCCCCGACGGCACCGTGCGCGCGGGCACCAAAACGATCGGCAAGATCTCGCTCGTCACCGTCACCTCGCCCGACCACCTGCTCGCCACCGGCGGCAACCTCTTCACCAGCAACTCCTCCAGCGGCACTCCTCGGCCGAGCGCGAAGGCCACCATCAAGCAGGGGGCGCTGGAGGGCTCCAACGTGGACGTCGGCAACGACATGGTGCAGATGATCGGCGCCCAGCGCAGCTACCAGCTGGAGAGCAGCGCGATCCAGACGGAAAACCAGATGCTTTCGATCGCCAACCAGCTCGTGACCCAATGAGCTCGCTCGCCCCGATCACCGCTGCGCCGGTTACCTCCACGGCGATGCCCGTGGTTGACGAAGCACGGGCTCCTGCCTTGGTGCGCAACGGTTCGGCAGCCGTCAAACAGGACTACGCCACCGCCCAGGGCTTCGAAGAGATGCTCCTGCAGCAGCTCTCCTCCTCGCTCGTGCAGAGCAGCGGCCTCTCAGGTGTTGGCGAATCGGGCGAAGGCTCGGGCGAAGAAGGCTCGTCCGAAACAGGCGGCGAATCGGGTGGCGGCATGCTCTCTTCGCTGCTGCCCCAAACGCTCACCGAAGGGGTGATGCGCGAGGGCGGCCTCGGCATGGCGGGGCAACTGATGAGCTCGCTCGACCCCTCCGCCTCCACGGCCGCCGCCGCGGGGGCAAGCGCCGCGGCGAGCGGTGGTGTGTCTGCGGCAGGGGCCAGCGCACCGGCGAGCGGTGGCGGGTCTGTGTCGGCGGCCGCTACCGGCGCAGCGCCGCATTCGGGAGGTGCTGCCGCATGAGTGCTCCGCCATACGCCCCGTCGCGGGGCCGGATGCCCCGCGCCCAGCACCCACTTACTCAACTCGCCCGCGCGGATGCGACCCAAATTACCCCAATCGTGGAAGCCGACCCGCTCGGTTCCGAAGTTCTTGCCCATCTCGACGCGCAAATCGCCTCTGTGCAGCGGTTGCTGGAGATCGTGCTGGAGCAGGGGGCCGCGATTCGTGCGCGCGATGTGCACACCGTGGTGCGGTTTGCCGGCCTGCTGCATGGCGAGCTCGCGCGTCGCTCTCAGATCGAGGCAACCCGCTCGCTGCTGCTCGAGCGCGCCGGGGCGCTGCTCGGGATCCCCGCTCAGGCGGTGACGCTCACGCGGCTCTCGGTGCTGCTCGACCCCGCCCGCGGGCAGCTTGCCGCCGAGCGCTCCGCGCAGCTGCGCGGCCTGCTGGAGGAGCTCCGCCGCGAACACGCTTGCAACCGCGCGCTCATGCAGATCGAGCTTTCGTTCCTCGACCACCTCATGCAGTCGCTGGCGCTCGACGCCGGCGTGCATGGTTATGACGCCCGCGGCACCACCACCGGCGCGAGTGGGGGTGGGCGAGCGCCCGTCCATGCTCTTCGCGTACTCGATCTCTCCGCATAGGTTTAGAGAGGCGGCTTTCCCATGTCCATCCCCACCCTCCAGGGACTGCAAACCGCCCTCTCCGGCCTGATCGCCCAGCAGGACGCGATCGACGTCACCGGCAACAACATCACCAACGCCAATACCGAAGGGTATTCCCGCCAAACGGCTGTGCTGCAAACCAAAGAACCGCTGCACATCGCCGCGCTCTCCGCCGTCACCGGCGAGGGCGGCCAGCTCGGTACCGGCGTCACCGTCGCCACGATCACCCGCATTCGCAACACCTACCTCGACGCCTCCTACCGCGAACACAACACCGCCGCCGGCGCCGCGGGCGCGCAGGCTGAAGAGCTCTCACAGGCTCAGAGCGCCTTCAACGAACCCTCCTCCACCGGCCTCGCCTCCCAGCTCTCGAAGTTCTGGAGCTCCTGGAGCGAGCTCGCCGAATCGCCCGCCGAAGAACCAGCCAAGGTGGGGGTCGTCGGCGCCGCCACGCAGCTCACCGGCTCGCTGCACCAGCTCGCTGCCCAGCTGCAGTCGCTTGAAGGTCAGGCCTCCGCGCAGTACGCCGCGATCACCGGCCCCACCGGCGAAGTCGCCAGTGATGCCACGCAGATCGCCGAACTCAACCATCAGATCAAGCTCTCCCTGGCGGCCCACCAGCAGCCCAACGAACTGGAAGACCACCGCGATCTGCTGCTCGACAAGCTCTCCGCGCTCGCCTCCGTCACCGTCACCACCGAACCCGACGGCACCGACACTGTCACCTTCGGCAACGCCGCCCTGCCGCTCGTCGAAGGCTCCACCGCCAACTGGCCCCAGGCGCTCACCGCCGCTGCCGGCGGGAAGCTGGGGGCGCTCTTGGAACTGTCGAGCCCCACCGGTGCGCTCGCCTCCTACGGGGCTGCGCTCAACGAAGTCGCCAAGACGCTGGCCGGCTCGGTCAACGAACTGCACACCGCCACCCCCTTCTTCAAGGGCACCACCGCCGCCACGATCGAAGTGGCCGTGGCCCCCGGCGAAGTCCAGACCTCCTCCGAAGGGGCATCCGGCGGCAACAACGTGGCGCTCGAGATCGCCGGCCTGCGCGGCGGCGCCGCCGATGAGCGCTACGCCGCGCTGATCGCGCAGATCGGGTCGGGCGTGCAGAGCGCCACCACCAACCAAACCAACTCCCAGGCGGTCCTCACCGCGGTCTCCAACCAGCGCCAGGCCGTCTCCGGGGTGTCGCTCGATGAAGAAATGACCAACCTCATCACCTTCCAGCGCGGCTACCAGGCATCTGCGCAGGCGCTCAACGTGATGAACGAAATGCTCAACACCCTGATCAACGAGTCTGGATTGTGAGCATCCGATGAGCGCCCGCATGACATCCGAGATGGGACTGTGAGCACACGATGAGCGCCCGCATAACCTCCGACATGGTCGCCAGCTCCGTGCTCGGCGGGATCGAATCCGCCCAGGTCGCCCTCACCCGCACGCAGGCCGAACTCTCCTCGGGCAAGTCGATTCTCCAACCCTCCGACAACCCCTACGGCGCCAGCCAGATCATCGACCTCCAGAGTGCGATCGACGGGCTCACCTCCTACGAACGGAGCGCCCAGGACGGGCTCTCCTGGATGAATGCCTCCTCCTCCGCGCTCGCCTCGATCGACTCCCAGGTGCAGCGCGTGCGCGAGCTCGTTTTGCAGGCGGGCAACGGCACCGAGAGCCCCGGGGACCTGGAAGACATCGCCGACGAGGTCGAACAACTCACCGAAGGCGTCAAGCAGGACGCCCTAACCCAGTACGACGGCCAGTACGTCTTCTCGGGCACCCTCACCGCGACCGCTCCCTACACGCAGGGGGCCGAAGACGAATACCACGGCAACGCCTCCCCCGTGGCGCGCGCGCTCGGCCCTGGCAGCACCGTCAACGTCGCCGTCAACCTCGCCTCGGCGCTCGGCTCCGGCTCAGGTGCGGCGGACGGCAAGCTGCTCGACACGCTGCGCACTGTCGCCGCCAACCTCCGCGCGGGCACGCCCGCCTCCGTCGAAGCGCTGCGCACCACGGATCTGAAAAGCCTCGAAAACAACCTCAATGCCCTCTCCGGTCTGCAAGCCGAAGCCGGCTCGGTCACCGATCAGATCAACATCGCCATCAGCCGCATCTCCTCGCTGCAGAGCACCGACACGCTGCAGCTGTCAAACGTCCAGGACGCCAACATCGCCAAGGTCACAACCGAATACTCCAATGAGCACGCCGCGTTCGAAGCGGCTTTGAAAGCCGGCGCCTCGATCGTGCAGGAGTCCCTACTGGAATTCCTGCACTAGAGAGAAAGAAAGTGGGGGGCCTACTCAGCAGGCCTCCCTCTCGACACCCCCATCTTCACATCCCACCTCCGATCACCACTAGCCTCGTGTCTGCCATCTCCACCGCCATCGATTCCTTCATTTCATGCCCCTAACCATTGACAGCTCGCGCTTCGGCGCGATGGAGATCCCCGACGCCGCTGCGATCGAGTTCCCGCTCGGGTTGATCGGCCTCGGCGGGCTGCACTACGCGCTGATCGACCGCAACCCCGGCTCGGGCTTTCGCTGGCTGCACTCACTGGAGGATCCCAGCCTGGCGCTGCCCGTCGTCGATCCCCGCGAGTTCTTCGCCGGCTTTGCGCTGGTGCTCTCCGATGAGGACCGCGAGCGGATCGGGGCTCCCGACCTCTCTGCCGCGGAGGTGTACGTCACCGTGCGCACCGCCCCCGATCCGGCCGACACGCTCGTCAATCTCCGAGCCCCGCTCGTCGTGTGGGAGGGCTGTGGCCACCAGGTGCTCAACACGGCGCCCGGCGCCGAGCTGCGGGCGCCGCTGTTCGGCGGGGTGGCAGGGGGCCAGGCGGGGTAGCCAAGCGAGCGGGAAGGTCGGCGCGACTGCACTGCCCGGGAGGCCCCCGGTGGATGCTGCATAATCACGCCCCATGCTGATACTTACGCGCCGCGCCGGAGAGCGCGTCGTGATCGGCGAGGATGTGCTCGTCACCGTCATGGAGGTCAGCGGGCAGACCGTCCGCCTCGGGATCGCCGCGCCTCAAGGGCTGCCGATCTACCGCGAGGAGATCTGGCTGGCTGTCAAGGAGGAGAACCGTGCCGCG
>CAYNGQ010000274.1:0-2399 GCA_964396735.1 uncultured Solirubrobacteraceae bacterium
GCGGCCGTAGGTCGCCAGCAGCGCCTGCGCCTCGATCGGGTCGCCCAGCGTCGTGCCGGTCCCGTGACCCTCGACCGCGTCGATCTCGGCGGGGGTGACGCCGGCGTTCACGAGCGCCTGCGCGATCACGCGTTCTTGAGAGGGGCCGTTCGGCGAGGTCAGGCCGTTGCTGGCGCCGTCCTGGTTGACCGCGCTGCCGCGCACCACCCCCAGCACGCGGTGGCCGTTGCGCCGCGCCCGCGAGAGCCGCTCCAGCACCAGCACGCCCACGCCCTCGCCCCAGCCGGTGCCGTCCGCCGCCTCCGCGTAGGACTTGCAGCGCCCGTCGCTCGCGAGGCCGCGCTGGCGGCTGACCTCGACGAACACGCCGGGCGTCCACAGCACCGTGACGCCGCCCGCCAGCGCCAGCTCGCACTCGCCCCCGCGCAGCGCCTGGCTGGCCCAGTGCAGCGCCACCAGCGAGGAGGAGCAGGCCGTGTCGACCGTCACCGCCGGGCCCTCCAACCCCAGGGCGTAGGCGACCCGGCCCGACACCACGCTGCCCGCGTTGCCGGTCCCCAGGTACCCCTCCAGCCCCGCGAGCGCCTCACCGCTCAGGCCGCTCGCGTATTCGTGGTACATCACGCCGGCAAACACCCCCGTCGCGCTGCCACGCAGCGCGAGCGGGTCGAGGCCCGCGTCTTCGAGCGCCTCCCAGCACACCTCCAGCAGCTGGCGCTGCTGCGGATCCATCGCAAGCGCCTCGCGCGGGGCGATCCCGAAGAAGGCCGCGTCGAACTCGCCCGCGCCGCGCACAAACCCGCCCTCGCGCGTGTAGCTCGTGCCGGGGCTCCCCGGGTCGGGGTCGTACACCCGCTCCAAATCCCACCCGCGGTCGGCCGGGAACTCCGAGATCCCGTCCCCGCCCCGGGACACCAGCTCCCACAGCTCCTGCGGCGAGCGCACGCCGCCCGGGTAGCGGCAGCTCATGCCGACGATCGCGATCGGCTCCTCCACGCGGGTCGCGCGGTTGACGCGCACGCTCTTCGCCACGCCGTCGAGCAACCCCAGCAGGTGCTCCGCCAGCGCCGCCGGACTCGGGTGGTCGAACACCACCGTCGCACCCAGTCGCACACCGCTCGCCGCCTCCAGCCGGTTGCGCAGCTCCACCGCCGCCAGCGAGTCGAAGCCAAGCTCGCGGAAGGCCCGCTCAGGGCCGACCGTCTCGGGCGAGGCGTGCCCGAGCACCGCCGCCGCCTGCCCGCGCACCAGCTCCAACGCAATCCGCGCGCGCTCGCCCGCGGGGGCCTCCCCAAGGCGGGCGGCGAGCGACGATGAGGACGATCCTGTCGCTGCCGCGCGCCTGCGACGGCGCGGCGCGATCAATCCCCGCAGCAGCCCCGGCACCTCGCCGTCGCCGATCGCCGCGCCGATTGCGCGCAGATCCAGGCGCGCGCCGAGCAGCAGCGCGCGCGAGCTCGTGCGCGCTGCGTCGAGCAGCTCGAGGCCCTCATCGACCGCCAGCGGCGCCATCCCCGAGCGCGCCAACCGTGCCAGCTCGGCCGCGCCCAAGCGGCCGCCCATCCCCTGCTCGGCGGCCCACAGGCCCCACGCCACCGACACCGCCGGCAGGCCCTTGGCGCGGCGGTGCGCCGCGAGCGCGTCGAGGAACGCGTTCGCCGCCGCGTAGCTGCCCTGCCCGGCGCTGCCAAACACCGCCGCGGCGGAGGAGAACAGCACGAGCTCGCGCACGCCCCGTTCCGCCGTCAGCTCGTGCAGATGCCAGGCGGCGTCGAGCTTGCCGCGCAGCACGCCCTCCAGCCGCTCCCCCGTCAGCGAGTCGAGCACGCCGTCGTCCAGCACGCCCGCGGCGTGCACCACGATCCCCAGCGGTTGCTCCGCGGGCAGCGACTCCAGCAGCACTCGCAGCTGCGCGCGGTCGGCCACGTCGCACGCCGCCACCGTCACGCTCGCGCCCAGCTCCTCGAGGTCCGCGCGCAGCTCGGCCGCGCCGGGCGCGTCGGGGCCGCGGCGGCTCGCCAGCACGATGCTGCGCACGCCCTGTTCCACCAGGCGCCGCGCCACCAGTGCCCCCAGCGCACCGGTGCCGCCGGTCACCAGCGCTGTGCCTGGGTCGGCGAGATCGCCGATCGCCCCGGGCACGCTCATGCCGTCGCTCGCCGCCGCCTCTGCGTCGGCCGCCGAGGGGCCGCTTCCACCGGCAGGCATCTGCTCCACCGCCATCCGCACCAGCCGCGCAGCCAACAGCTCCCCGCCGCGCACTGCGACCTGGGGTTCGCCGCTCGCCACCGCGCTCGCCAACACCGCGGGTGAGATCTCCGGCCCATCCACATCCACCAGCACGAGCCGCCCCGGGTACTCCGATTGGGCAGAGCGCACCAACCCCCACACCGGCGCCA
>CAYNGQ010000275.1:0-3998 GCA_964396735.1 uncultured Solirubrobacteraceae bacterium
CCGACCACGACCTTGCCGGGCGCATACGGAGCTTCCGCGGCGGTGGGCGCGGAGGGGGGGGATGAGGTTGGGATGGCGGGCCCGCCCGGGGGGCGGCCCGGGTTGGCGGCCGAGGTGGAGCCGGGAACGAGCGCCAGTGGCGCTGCCGCGGCGAGCACGAGGGCCACACAGGCAAGCCGGCGCGCGAGTCGGGTGGAGCTGAGGCGGTGGGACATCGGATTGGTAATGATGATGGCGCGTGACGCCACAGGAGCCCACCCTCAGCTGGAGCGCCCCGCGGAGGAGACCGTGAGCGACCGCTTCTTTCCGCGCGACGAGTACTTCATGCGCCTCGCCCTGCGCGAGGCCGAACATGCATTGGAACACGAGGACGTGCCGATCGGCGCGGTTGCGGTACGCGCCGGCGAGGTGGTGGGGGCAGGCCACAACGAGCGCGAGCTGCGCCAGGATCCCACCGCCCACGCGGAGCTGCTGGCGCTACGCGAGGCCGCGCGCACGGTGGGAAGCTGGCGGGTGCTGGACACGGTGCTCTACGTGACGCTGGAGCCGTGCGCGATGTGCGCCGGGGCGATCGTGCTGGCGAGGGTGCCGCGCGTGGTGTACGGCGCGCGAGACCCGAAGGCGGGCGCGGCGGGCAGCGTGCTCGACGTGCTGGGCGTGCGATCGAAGGTCGGCCAGCGCCTCAACCACCGCCCCGAGGTCGCGGGCGGCCTGCTGGCGGAGGAGTGCGGCGCGCTGCTCAGCGAATTCTTCGCCTCGCGGCGGTAGTAGATCTATTTTTTCGCGCCCTAACCACTTCACAAAATGAAGGGTTGGGGCCTGAAAAGTAATGCACAATCGACCCTGGCCCCAACCGCACACCGGCGTTTGAGGCAGGCCGAACCGGATGCCCTACTCGATGCCCTATGCTAGTGCCCATGCGTAAGACCAGCGTCTATCTCGATGAGGACCAGGCCCGGCGCCTCGCCCGCCTAGCCCGCGAGGAGGGCAGGTCACAGGCGGAGGTTCTGCGCGAGGCTGTCGCCACCTATCAACCCAAGCCATCCCAGGACCGGGACTTCGCACTGGCCGGCTCAGGGCACGGCGATGGCTCGTCGATCGCGGACGTACCGGAGGAGGATCTGCTCAAGGGCTTCGGCGAGTGACCGTCGTCATCGACGCCGGCCCCCTCGTGGCCTTTGGCGATGCCAACGATCCGCAATTCGCTCGCATAGACAAGCTGCTGCAGACTGTCGATGGACCACTGATCATTCCAGCACCCGTCACCGCCGAGGTGGACTACCTACTCGGACAGCGAGTAGGACGTGGGCCGCGGCGAAATTTCATCGCCGATCTTGCCGCCGGACGATTTACCGTTGCCTGTCTGGAGCGCGAGGACTATGCCATGATCGGGGCCCTCGACGCACGCTATGCGGATCTTGAGCTTGGGCTCGCCGACTGCGCGCTGGTTGTGATCGCGAACCGCTACGAAACCGATCACATCGTAAGCTTCGACGAGCGGCATTTCCGTGCCGTCACACCGCTTCGAGGCGGCGCCTTCACGATCCTGCCCAGCGATAGCTGACGACCGAACTGGAGTGGACCCGGTTGCGCGGACACTTTGATCTGACCAAGCTGTCCGTCAAACCGGGCCCACTCCATACCGAACCGACCCCTATGCCGTCCTATTGGCCGACGAAACCGAGCAGGAAGCCTTGGCCTGGGTCGCGTCGCTGGCCATACAGGGCCAGAAAAGCCCGGAAACGGCCCCAAAACGCCCCCAGGGGGCCGGCTTGGCCACCCCGGGGACGCTTTCTGGAACCGATATTTCGATCTATGAAGTGCTGGCGGAGGGGGAGAGATTCGAACTCTCGGTACGCCGCTAGACGCACAACGCCTTTCGAGGGCGCCGCATTCAACCGCTCTGCCACCCCTCCGGATGACCGGCTTAAGGCTAGTAGATCGGCGCTATCGGAGCGGTACACCCTCGGTTCTCTGCTGGGCTGCGGCTACTGCTGCCTGGACGGTAGGGTAGTAGTGGGTGATGATGGCTGGGTTGTCGATGACGCTGCGGAGGATGTCGCGGACCTGGCCGATGTCGCGGGCTAGGAGCAGCCGCACGTTGCGCTGGGCTAAGTCTTCTGCGAGGGTGGCGAGCATCCGGGCGGCGGTGACGCCGAGGAGGGCTGCGACCGCCGCGATGAAATCGGGGCGTGAGACGAACCCGAACTCGTGTCCGAGGCGCTCGGTGTGGGCGCGGTAGAGCTCGATCAGCGCGTGGTAGTCCACGAGCTCGATAACGGCTGCGATCACGATCGCGGCGAGCGTGGCCTCGGGGAGGTCTTCGAAGAGCCCTGTGAGCGCGAGCAGCGTGAGGATCGTCAGCGCCGCCACGATCAGCCCGGAGAGCTGGGTACGGGCGCCAGCCGATCCGTTGACGGCGGTCTTTGACAGGCTGCCGTTGACAACCATGCCGCTTGAGAGCCCGGCGGCGATGTTCGCGCCGCCGAGGCCCAGCAACTCACGGTCGGCGTCGATCTCGTAGTGCTCGCGCGCGGCGTAGGTCTTGGCCGCGCCGAGGCCCTCGGCGAACCCGACAAGCATCACGCCAATGCCGCCAGCGACGAGGGTGCCGAAGTCTTTCAGGTGGACGTTGGGGGTGCCGAAGCTCGGTAGGCCGCTCTTGATCGGCCCGACGATCGAGACACCATGCTCGTCGAGGTGCAGTAGCTTGACGGCGACGATGCCGAGCAGCACCGCGACCAGCGATCCGGGCACGATCGGGGCGAGACGCCGCAACGCGAGGATGACCGCGAGCGACAGAGCGCCGACGAGCAGCGTGGTGGTCTGCGTGTCGCCAAGGTGGACGATGACGTGCCACAGCTGCTGAAAGAAGTCGCCGGTGCCCTTCTTGATGCCGAACAACTTGGGTACCTGGCCGATGATGATCGTGAGTGCCAGCCCGACGATAAAGCCCTTGATCACGGGCTCGGAGATGAAGCTCGCGACGAACCCCAGGCGCAGCACGCCGGCGAGCAGCGCGGCGAGCCCAGTGGTGATCGCCAGCGCGGCGGTCATCGCCGTGAAGCGGTCGCTCCCCCAACCAACCGCGTCTGCTCCCGTGGCAAATACGCCCGGGCGAGGGCCATGATTGGCCTGCTGCTTCTACGATTCTTCGATGAGCCGCGAGGACATGATCGAGATCCCGGCGGGCCACTTCCGGATGGGCTCGGCCGACTTCTACCCCGAAGAGGCGCCGGTCCGCGAGGTGCAGGTCGGCGCCTTCGCGATCGACCGAGGGCCAGTCACGGTCGCGCAGTTCGCGCGCTTCGTCGAGGAAACCGGATACCTCACGCTCGCCGAGCAACCGCCCGATCCCGCCGTCTACCCCGAGGCCGACCCCGCGCTCCTGCAACCGGGATCGGCCGTGTTTCACCCCACGCCTGGCCCCGTGGCGCTGAACGACCCGACGCGCTGGTGGACCTACGTTCCCGGCGCGAGCTGGCGCCACCCCTGGGGACCGGACAGCGATAACTCCACACGAGCGGAGCATCCCGTCACCCACGTCGCCTACGAGGACGCCCAGGCCTACGCGAAATGGGCCGGCAAGCAGCTCCCGAGCGAGGCCGAGTGGGAGTACGCCGCACGTGGCGGGCTCGACAGCGCGATCTTCGCGTGGGGCGAGCATGAATGCCCAGGCGGCGAGCTGATGACCAACCACTGGCAGGGCGAGTTCCCGTGGCGCAATACCGGCGCGAAGGGTTGGCGTGGCACCTCGCCGGTGGGCCTGTTCCCCGCCAACGGCTACGGCATGTACGACGTCACGGGCAACGTCTGGGAGTGGACCAGCGACTACTACGCGACCCGCGGGCCGGGCGCGGAGGTGACCCCGAGCGCGTGCTGCAAGCCGCCGGTCAACCCACGTCTCGAGACCCCCAGCGGGAGCTACGACCTCGGGCATCCCGGGGCGGGCATTCCCCGCCGCGTGATCAAGGGTGGCTCGCATCTCTGCGCACCGA
>CAYNGQ010000276.1:0-1583 GCA_964396735.1 uncultured Solirubrobacteraceae bacterium
TAGGGCCTCCCGCCGCTCAACTTTGCGCGGGCGCAACCGATTACCGGGACAAGCCCAGGCCAACGCCAAGCGAAGGAGCGAGCGAAGAGCGCATGACCCCGATGACGGCAGCACCGCAGGCATACCGCGAGAACGCCGTGCTCTGCGCGACCCCGGCGCAGCGTGTGGTGATGCTCTACGACAGCGCCCGCCGCTTCCTGCGCCAGGCGGCGGAGGCGATGCGCGCGGGCGAAGTGGAGCGCGCCCACAACAAGCTGCGCCAAGCGGAACAGATCGTCGCGCACCTCGACGTGGTGCTGGACTACGACCAGGGCGCCGAGATCTCCGAGCAACTGCACGCGCTCTACAACTTCTGCCTGACCCACCTCAACCGCGCGCGCATGAGCCTGGAGGCCGACAAGGTGGAGCAGGTCTCGGAGATCCTGGGCGACTTGCGCGAGTCGTGGGTGGAGATCGCACACCGATGAGCTCCAAGCCCGACACCCACGCCACCACGGCTACCGCCATTGCGCTCCCCGCCGACCACGCCGCTGTCGACCATGGCTTGCGGATCGGCTCCTCGTTGGACCCCTACGCGGCGATCCTCGAGCTGGCCGAGCACGAGCTGCAGCTCGCCAGGGACGGCCGGATCGAGGATCTACGCTCGCTGGCGTCCCAGTGGGATGCCCTCACCGCGGACCTCCCCGAGCAGCCCCCGAGCTCCGCCCGCGGCCCGCTTGAACGCGCGGCGGCTCTGCACGAGCGCACCAGCGCCACCCTGCGGTGCCTGCGCGAGGGGCTGTTGTGCGACCTGCGCACCACCGCGCGCGCCAGCCGCGCCGCCCACGGCTACGCCGGCCAGGCTCCGCGGCGTGTCCACCGCTTGGACCACAGTGCGTAGAGGTGGCGCAGCCGGCCGTCAGGCCGGAGAGCCGGGGCCCCTCTTCTTCATGGGCCCCACTGCTTCCGCCTAGCCCGCTAAAGGTCCCCGCCCCGCCGCCGATGACCGGAGCGACCGGGCCACACTGCCCGGGGGCGGCTCACACGGATGAGAGTCGGGTTTGGCCCACGGAGGGCAGCACCTCGAAGCAGCACGCTCTCCCCCACCGCCACCCGATGTCCCTCATCGACACCACCCAGCTCGCATTGGAAAGCGCCGCGCGCGGCGCGTGGGCACGCCAGACGCTGCTCACCAACAACATCGCCAACGCCAACACCCCCGGCTACCACCGCGAGGACCTCAACTTCCAGGGGGCGCTGCGCGAGGCGCTCGCCGACGGCGAATCCCCCGCGCAGGTGCAGTTCAAGCCCGAAGTCAGCTCCCAAGTGGTGGGGCCTGAAGGCAACGGGGTGGACATCGACCAGGAATCCGCGCTGCTCGCCGAGAACGGCCTCGAATACAACGCGCTCGTGCAGGTGATGGGCACTCGCAACGAAATCATGCGCTCCGCGATGGGCATCAGCTAATGGGCTCCTCGACCAAACCAGCGCGAGCGTTTGCCGATGGTCCCCTCGATCCGGCCAGAGTAGGCGTTCGCTGATGGGGCTCTTCGACGCGATCGAAATCGCCGGCAGCGGGCTCAGCGCCGAACGCGTGCGGATGG
>CAYNGQ010000277.1:0-10161 GCA_964396735.1 uncultured Solirubrobacteraceae bacterium
GGCGGACCACAACGTTCTCGCCGGTCTTGGCGGTGAGCTCGTCGCGCAGCTGCTGCACGGTCTTGCCCTCGAACTTGGGGTTGTGCAGCTCCTGCTCGAGCAGCACGATCGTCTTGTACCAGGCGTCGAGCTTGCCCTCGACGATTTTCCCCCGCACGTTCTCCGGCTTGTCGGCGGCCTCCTGCTCGTAGATATGGGCCTCCGCGCCGCACGCCTCCGCGGGCACGTCCTCACGGGTGACGTAGGCGACCGTGGGGCTGGCGGCGATCTGCATCGCGACGTCGCGGGCGAACCCGGTGAAGTCCTCGTTGGTCGCGACGAAGTCGGTGTTGCAGTCGACCTCGATCAGCACCCCAACCTTGGCGCCCGGGTGGATGTAGGCCTGCACGGTGCCCTCGGTGGCGGTGCGCTCGCCGAGATCCTGGATCTTCTTGCCCTGGCGCAGGCGCAGGAGCTCGATCGCCTTCTCCAGGTCCCCCGCCGCCTCGGTGAGGGCCTTCTTGCAGTCCATCATCCCCGCGCCGGTGCGGTCGCGCAGGGCCTTCACGTCTTTGGCGCTGATCTCCACCGCGTTCATGCCTGCGCCTCCTCGGGAGTCTCGACAGGGGCAGTCCCATCCGGCTGGGCTTCGACCGGCGGCGCGTCCTCGACGCTCTCCGAAGCCTCCGGGGCGGCGGCCGGCTCGGGCGGCGCCGGTGGGGCTGCCTGGACCGTCGCGGGTGCCTTCGGTGCCGCAGGTGTGGCCTCAGCTGCTTGCGGAGCTGCCTGGGCAGGTGCCTCCTGCGCCGCGGGCGCCGCCTCTGCGGCTGCTGCCGCGGCCGCGGCAGCAGCTTGCTGCGCGGCGAGGCGTTCCTGGGCTTGCTGGGCGGCCTGCTCCTCGGCCTCGCGGCGGGCGGCATCTTCCTCGGCTTCGCGTTTGGCGCGCGCCTCGGCCTCGACCCGGGCGCGCTCTTCGGCTTCCTGACGGGCGCGTTCCTCCTCGGCGCGGAACACGTTGCGGCCCTCCGCGACGACGTCACCGATCGCGCGGGTGATGAGCGAGCAGGAGCGGATCGCGTCGTCGTTGCCGGGGATCACGAAGTCGATCCCGTCGGGGTCGCAGTTGGTGTCGACCAGGCCGATGATCGGGATCCGCAGCCGCTGCGCCTCACGCACCGCGATCGCCTCGGTTTTGAGGTCGATCACGAACATCGCGTCGGGGACGCGCTGCATGTCTTTGACTCCGCCGAGGTTGGCGCGCAGCTTGATCAGGTCGGCCTGGCGGGCCATCCGCTCACGGGTCGGCAGCAGCGCGAGCTGACCGTCGGCCTCGTAGCGTTCGAGATCGTGCAGGCGACGGATGCGGAGGTTGATCGTCTGGAAGTTGGTGAGCAGCCCGCCCAGCCAGCGATGGTTGACGTACGGCATGCCGGCGGCCGTGGCGACGTCGCGGACGATGTCGCGGGCCTGCTTCTTGGTGCCCACGAACAGCACCACCCCGCCGCGGTGGGCGAGGGTGCCGGCGAACTCGCGCGCCTGTTCCAGCAGGACGGCGGTCTTGAGCAGATCGATGATGTAGATGCCGCCGCGCTCGCCATGGATGAAGCGGCGCATCTTGGGGTTCCAGCGGCGCGTCTGGTGGCCGAAGTGAACGCCGGCCTCCAGCAGTTCCGCGATGCCTACTTGTGCCACGGTGTTCTCCCTTGCATATGCCTTTTGGTGGTTGCTGTGCGCTATGCCGTACGGCGGGTCGTGGGACTCGTGGGAAGCCACCGGCGAGGGCCGGTCACCACGAGCAGGGCCACGATCCGTGTCCCATACGGGTCGAGGGTTGGAATCAGCCGATCAGGATAGCCGTTCGGCAAGCTCCAGTGCAACGGCGAGGTCGGAGGGAAGCTCCGAATGCACCTCCAACCGCTCTCCCGTCATCGGGTGCGTCAGCGCGAGACGGGTGGCGTGCAGGAACTGACGCTCCAAACCGAGCAGCCCCGCGGTTCCGTACTCGGGGTCGCCGGCGACGGGGTTGCCGATCGCTTGCAGGTGCACTCGGATCTGGTGGGTGCGGCCCGTGTCGAGCCGCAGGCGCAGCAGCGAGTGCGCGGGAAGGGCGCGATCGAGCGTGAAGTGGGTACGGGCCTCGCGGGGAAAATTGCCGCCAACCGCCATGCGGGTGCGCACGGTGGGGTCGCGCCCGATCGGCGCCTCGATCGTGCCGCTGCGCGCGCGCGGGCGGCCCTCGACCAGCGCGAGGTATTCGCGCTCGATCCGCCGCGCGGCGAGCGCCTGCTGCAGCAGCCGGTGGGCCTCCTCGGAGCGGGCCACCACGAGCAGCCCGGAGGTGTCGCGGTCGAGCCGGTGGACGATGCCGGCGCGCTCCGGATCGCCTCCCGCGGCGACGCCGGCAAGCAGCTGCGAGAGCGTGCCCTCGCGGTGCCCGCGCGCGGGGTGCACCACGAGGCCGGCGGGCTTGTCGACGACGAGCAGGTGGTCGTCTTGGTAGGCGATCGAGAAGGCGGGCGGTGTGGTTGGCGGGCGAGGGGTCATAACCACAAGCTTCTGCGAAGGGGCGTGCGTGCAACGCGGCACCCCGTCTGGTCAGGTGCCCGCCCCACGCGGATCGCCAGCTGGCGGATCGAGCTCGGACGACGGTTGCCCCTCTCGGGGGCGCTCGATGATCAGCAACAGGATCAGCACCCCCAGTGTGATGGAGACGTCGGCGAGGTTGAAGGGCGGCCAGCCGAGCGGCAGCTTGACGAAGTCGGTGACATACCCGGCGCGCAGGCGGTCGATCACGTTGCCGAGCGCCCCGCCGAGCAGCATCCCCGTCGGCAGCCAGATCAGCGGGCGGGTGCTGTGCAGCGCGAAGTACACGAGCAGCGCCAGCAGCGCCAGCGCGATCACGACCGTGACGGCGACCGGATCGCCGGGAAGGAAGCCGAAGGCGACTCCGCGGTTGCGCGTGTTCACCAGCGCCACCCCGGGCAGCACCCCGCGTTCTTCGCCTTCGACGATCGAGGCCCGCACGGCGTGCTTGGCGAGCTGGTCGAGGACGACGACGGCGAGGGCGACGAGCGCGGCGCGGATCCAGGGGGAGCGCGTCAACCGCCGATGATGCGCTGTACGACGATGCCGTTGACGAGCTCCAGCACGACGATCGCGACGATCGGGCTGAGGTCGAGGCCGCCGAAGCTGGGCAGGACACGGCGGAAGATCCGCAGGAACGGTTCGCACACGTCGCGCAGAAAGCCGATCACCGCGCTCGAGGCGCGCGAGTAGGGCGGGCGTATGCCGAAGGCGAACATCCAGTTGACGACGATGTGGGCGAAGATCAGCAGGATGTAGACGTAGATCAGCGTCGAGAGGTAGTTGGCGATCTCGCTGCGGGCGCTGGCGATGAGCATCATGGCTGTGGCCCCCGGCCGCGGGCGCCGGCGAGCAGCATGCCCAGGGCGCCGTTGAGCAGCGCGGTCAACGCTCAGCCCTCCGAGCCCAGCACGGCATCGAGCGCGTCGCTGAAGGCTGCGCGCACACCGCCACGCTCCAGTGCGTCCAGCCCGCGGGCGGTGACCCCCCCAGGGGAGGAGACCTCGCGGCGCACAGCGAGCGTGTCGTACTCTCGCCGGCGTAGCAGCTCCGCCGTGCCGGCGAGCGTCTGTACGACCAGCTGGGCGCCCTCGGAGGCGGGGACGCCACGGCGCACCCCGGCATCGATCTGGGCCTCCGCGACGAGCGCCACATACGCTGGC
Source organism: uncultured Solirubrobacteraceae bacterium (assembly GCA_964396735.1). GTDB lineage: Bacteria > Actinomycetota > Thermoleophilia > Solirubrobacterales > Solirubrobacteraceae > Palsa-744. The sequence goes on from CAYNGQ010000277.1 coordinate 3,726, forward strand.
CCGCACGACATCAGACCCATCGCGGTGTCGACGAGCGCATCATCGAGCACCACCAGGGTGCCGAGCTCGCCAAACAGTTCGCGCACCTGCGCGTCGATTGCGTGATCCGCCGTGAGCGCCCGCGCTTCGCGCTCCGGGTCGGCCGCCTGAACCACCGCACCCTGCCGGACCTCGACGGGCAGCGAGGGTATGAAGCGGTAGACCGGCCGGTCGCGGTAGACACCCTTGAGCGCCCCGAGCGGCACCCCGGCGAGGATCGATGCGACCGCGCGCACTTGCGGCGCGATCTCTTCGGCGACGGTGCGTAGCTGAGCGGGCTTGTGGCAGAGCACCACCAGCTCGGCGCGGGCGGCCACCTCGGCGTTGCTCGCCAGCGCCTCCCCCCCGGTCTCCCGCGCCAGCGCAGCGGCGCGCTCGGCGACAGGATCGAAGCACAGTACCGGGCGCCCCCACCCGCGGGCGAGCGCGCGTGCCATGTTGCCTGCGCCAATCAGTCCTACTTGCATAGCGGGCCTACCCTATCGGGCATAAGACCACGACGAGAAACCACGCCCATCCTGACGTGAGAGATCCAAGCCTCGCCAGGAATCGAAACCCCCCACCCGCGAAGTGTGCTTATCAGCATACGAGCGACCGAGGACGCCGCTGGCCGATCAGACGATTGCATCTGATCGTCTGATCGGTCGCCGGAGATCTCGCGTCAGGATTGGTTGAAGAAGCCCTTCTCGATCAACCGTGCCCGCTCCTCCGCGGAGATCTCGACGTTGCGCGGGGTGAGCATGAACACCTTATCGGCGATCCGCTGCATGCCGCCGTCGAGCGCGTAGGTGAGACCCGAGGCGAAGTCGATCAGGCGCTTGGCGAGATCGGTTTCGGAGTTCTGCAGGTTGAGGATCACGGGGATCGAGTCCTTGAAGCGGTCGGCCACCTGTTGGGCGTCGTTGAAGGACTTGGGAATCACGAGGTGCACGCGCACGTCGCCGTTGGTGCGCGCGCCGACGGAGCGCAGCACGGTCGTCGGACCCCCGGCCGATCGACTCCCGCCCGCGCGGGCGGGCGGATCCTGTTCATCCTCGGCGAAGATCTCGTCGTAGTCGTCGCGGCGGCGGCGCAGGCGCCGGACATTCGGGCGCTCGCGGTAGCGATCCTCGATCGCCGCCTCGGGCGGGGCCTCGTCCTCGTACTCCTCGTGGTACTCCTCGGCGAGGCCGAAGTACACGAGCGCACGGTGCCATGAGTCTCGAAACGCCATTGTAGGGATGGATCTTCGCTGGATGCGCGGATTTCCCTGCTTATCGTAGCGTTTGCAGCCAGGGTTCGCGGGCCCTTCAGCCTCAGCGAAACAGCGCCGAGCCCAGCCTGACGATCGTGGCGCCTCTTCGACCGCGGTCGGGTAGTCCTGGGAGGTGCCCATCGAGAGCTCCGCCAACCCATTCTCCCAGGCGAGCTCGCGCAGGGCGCCAAACCAGCGTCGGCTCTGCTCGGGGTCGTCGACGAGCGGGGGCATCGTCATCAGCCCGGCGACACGAAACGGGGAGCGCTCGAGGTAGTGCGGCAGCTGCTCGGGGAGCACGCCCGCCTTGCCGGCCTCGTGCGCGATGTTGACCTGCACGAGCACTTCCATTCCCGGCCTTGCCTGCTCGCGGTGGCGCTCCAGCGCGACCAGCGCCGACTCGCTGGCGAGCGAGTGGATCAGGCGCACGTGGGGCACGATCAGCGGCACGCGGCGGCTCTGGAGCTGACCGATGAAATGCCAGGCAAAACGATCGCCGTGGGCAGCGATCTTCTCCTGCAGGTCCTGCGCGCGGTTCTCACCCACCAGCCAGATGCCCGCCTCGGCGAGCGCGGGCAGGTCGCCGACGGCGACGTACTTGGTCGCCGCCAGCACATGCACCTCGGAGGGGTCGCGCCCAGCCTCGGTGGCGGCGAGCACGATTTCCTGACGCACATGCGCGAGGTTTTTGCGGACCCGCTCGGCGGTTATGTCAGCGCTCAGCTCAACCATGCGATCCCGGCCTGGCGGCCCGCTTCGAGCCCTTCGCGGCGATGGGAGAAGAGGCGCTCGTCGCAGATCGTGCACACCCCGGCGTCCTCCACATGCGCAACCCCGACGGCCTGGAGGCGATCGCGAGCGACCGCCGCGAGGTCGAGGTTGCGACCGTCTCGGTGGGCGTTGCCGAACGTGCTGTGCACCTCCTCGCCCACCTCGTAGCAGCAGCCGCGCGCGCCGGGGCCGACCACGGGGCCATCTCTCCCCCTCCGCCGAGCTCGCGCACCGCGCGCACGCCCTCCTCGAGCACGCCGCCGGCGAGCCCGCGCCAGCCGGCGTGCACTGATGCGACGGCTCCCTCGGACCCGATGATCACAGGCAGGCAGTCTGCCACCAACACCATCACACCGAGCTCGCGCAGCGCGGTGGCGTGGCCGTCGGCGTCGATCTCCACGGGCTGGCCGCCGCGCCAGTGGGCGGGATCCAAGCCTCCCGCCACACGCTGTACCGTGACGCCGTGCACCTGGCGGCTGGCGCACAGCCAGCGCAGGCCGAGCTGCTCGCAGAGACGGTCGCGTTCACGGCGGCCGCGGTCATGACCGCGGCCGCGTATCGTCGAGAGGTTGCCCTCGGCGCGGCTGGTGAACAGCGCGCGGCCGCCCCCGGGGAGCTCGAAGCGCAGGGCGAGATCGGCTGTGCCGGGGTCGAGACGATTTCCCATCTAGTGGCCCATCCGTAGCTGGAGCGCTGCCGCCAGCTCCGCCTCGCGACCGTCGGCCAGCTCGCCGTCCAGCTTCGCGCACAGGGCAGCCTCCAGGCGGCGGCCGATCTCGGGGCCCTCCGGGAGGCCGGCCGCGAGCAGATCGGCGCCGGTGATCTCCAGGCGGACGTTGCGCAGTTCCGTCAGCCAGCGGTGGGCGGCGATGCGGGCGTCGCTCCAGCTAGGCTCATCCCACGCGCCGGCGAGCGCCACACCCTCGAGCGATTCAAAAGAGGCTGCCTCGTAGATCTCCGAGCTCTCTTCCGCGCGGGTCAGTTCTTCGGCGAGGGCGTCGGCACAGATCGCCGCGCGCGTTACGAGCGCGATCTCGGACGAGCGGAACTCCATGCCTTCGAGCAGCGCGTACATGTCGCCTTCCACGTCCACATCCTCCTCCAGCAGGTCAACCACCATCGGCTGCAACACAACCGCCAGCAGCAACAGGTCTGGTCGTGGCTCCGATCCGGAGCTGCCATCAGCCTCGGACAGCAGCTGGAGCGCGTCGCGGGCGAGTCGTGTGTCAAACCACAGCCGTGGGTGCAGCGCGGCGAGCACGCCGAGCTCATCCAGCGCCGCCAGCGCTGCAACGGGATCAGCTTCGCCCAGCGCCAGGCGCAGCTCGGCGCCGATCCGTGCGAGGGATACCGTTTGCAGAGCCCCCTCCGCCACCGCGGCGGCGGCCAGCCGCGCGGTGTGCTCCTCCACCGCGAAACCCAGGCGGGCGCGGTAGCGCCCGAGACGCCACAGGCGCGTGGGGTCATCGATGAAGCTGCGCTCGTGCAGCACGCGCAGTCGCCGTGCGCGCAGGTCCTCCAGCGCTCCCGGCACCGCGCGCAGCTCCTCCGGTCGCGAGCCGTCGAGCGCGCAGGCGAGCGCGTTGATGGTGAAATCGCGCCGCTCGAGATCCTCGACCAGCGATCCGGGCTCGACCTCCGGCAGTGCCCCTGGGGCCGGGTAGTGCTCGCGGCGCGCGGTGGCGATGTCGATCCGAACCCCCTCCCCCCCCTCCTCCTCCCACTCCACGATCGCGGTGCCGAAGCGCTCGTGCTCGTTGACCGATGCGTGAGCACCAAGGCGTGAGGTCAGCGCATCCGCGAGCTGCGTGGCGGTCTGACCGAAGCGGGCGTCGCCGCCCTCCACCACCACATCCAGCTCGCGAGGGCGACGGCCAAGCAACAGGTCGCGCACGGCGCCCCCCACCAGGAAGGCCCTGCCGGGGACGACCTCGGCCGCGGTCTCCAGCAGCTCGGTCCCGCCGGGCTGCGCGCGCAACTGCCCGCACAGGTCGGCCGCCGCGGGTGCGCTCGGTGGCGTCTCGGCCATCTTCATCGCCGCACGGGTATGCCGGCGCGATCGAGATGCTCCTTGGCCTCGGCGATCGTGTGCTGGCCGTAGTGGAAGATCGAGGCGCACAGCGCGGCGTCGGCACCGGCGTTCAGCGCGTCGGCGAGATCCGAGAGCTCGCCGGCGCCGCCGGAGGCGATCACGGGCACTCCCACGACTTCGCTCACGGCGGCGGTCAACTGCAGGTCGTAGCCGTCGCTGGTGCCGTCGCGGTCCATGCTCGTGAGCAGGATCTCCCCCGCCCCGCGCTCGGTCGCCTCGCGCGCCCACTCCAGCACGTCACGGCCGGATGGGGTGCGCCCGCCGGCGATGTACGCCTCCCATATCCGTTCCAAGCCGAGGTCCACGCCATCCGCCCGGCTGGGCTGGGCGCCGTTGGTGAAGGTCGGGCGCGCCCGCGCCTTGGCGTCGATCGCGAGCACCACGCACTGCGCGCCGAACACCTTCGCCAGCTCGTCGATCAGCTCCGGGCGCGCCAGCGCGGCGGAGTTCACCGACACCTTGTCGGCGCCCGCGTCCAGCACCGCCTGCGCATCCTCCACCGAGCGGATGCCGCCGCCGATCGTGAACGGCACGAACACCTCGTCCGCGGTGCGGCGCGCGAGCGCCACGATCGTCTCGCGCCGCTCGTGGGTGGCGGTGATGTCCAGGAACACCAACTCGTCGGCCCCTTCACGGTCGTAGTGGGCGGCCAGCTCGACCGGGTCGCCGGCGTCGCGGATGTCGAGGAATTCGACGCCCTTCACCACGCGGCCGCGGTCCACGTCCAGGCAGGGGATGACGCGCTTGAGGTGCACGCGCTCACGGTAGCGTTTGCGGCCCGTTGCCCTCTACCTGCGCTCGGCAGGGTGCTGTTCCGGGTGACGCATGCGTCACCCGGCGGGCCGCACATGTGCGGCCCGGGAACGGCCACATGTGGCCGTTCCAAGGCAGGGCCGCATGCGGCCCTGCCACGATGCCGCATGCGGCATCGTCACGACAGTTACTACCTCAGCGCCGCGTGCGCCTCGGCCATCGTGAAGCGCCCCTCGTACAGCGCCTTGCCGACGATCACACCGGTGAGGCTGGACTCCCCGAGCGCCGCCAGCATGCGCAGATCCTCCAGTCCGCCGATCCCGCCGGAGTAGATCAGGTGGCCGCCAGTTGCCGCCTGTGCCACCCACACCACGTCGTCGCGATGCACGCCTTCGAGCATTCCGTCGCGGTCGACGTTGGTGTAGGCGAGCTCACGCACCCCGCGCGCGATCAGATCCGCGAAGACCTCACTGGCACTCACGTCCGCTGCCTTCGTCCATCCCTCCGTTGTCACGCGCCCCTCGCGGACGTCCACGGATACCACCACGCGGCCGGGCCCGTGCTGTTCGAGCGCTCGCTCCAGCAGGTCGGGGTCGGTGAACGCGGCGGTGCCGAGGATCACCCGCTCGACGCCCGCTTCGAGCGCTTCGGAGATCGCCTCCAACGTGCGCAGCCCGCCGCCCAGCTGCACCGGCACGCCGAGCTCGCCCGCCACGCGCCGCACATGCTCGAGGTTCACGGGGTGCCCCGCGCGGGCGCCGTCTAGGTCCACCATGTGCAGATGCTCGGCGCCTTCCTGCACCCAGCGGCGCGCCGCCGCCAACGGGTCCTGGTCGTACACCTTGCTCGCGTCGAAGTCGCCCTTGACGAGCCGCACGGCGTTGCCGCCGAGGATGTCGATCGCGGGGTAGAGGATCACGAGGCCAGTGGCATGCGCGCGTCTGCCGCGATGGCGCAGATGCCAACGAAGTTGCCCAGCAGCCGCAACCCGTGGGTCGAAGACTTCTCGGGGTGCGACTGCGCGCCGTAGATGTTTCCCTGCTCGACCACGGCGGGAAAGATATCCCCGTACTCCGCCGTCCCCAGCACTACCTCCGGGTCGGCGGGGTACGCAACAAAGGAGTGCACGTGGTAGAGGAACGCTGGGTCGGGCAGGCCCTCGGTGAGCGTCGAGCGCCGCCGCCACCGCACCTCGCTCCAGCCGATGTGCGGCAGCTTCAGCTCCGGCGCCAGCAGCGTGCGCACCTCCCCGCGCAGCAGCCCGAGGCCCTCGGCGCCGCCGTGCTCCTCGGAGCGCTCGAACAGCAGCTGCATTCCCATGCACGACCCGAACAGCGGGGTGCCCGCGGCCGCGCGCTCGCGCAGCAGCTCGTCGAGACCGAGCTCGCGGATCGTTGCCATCGCCGCCGGGAACGCCCCCACGCCCGGGAGCAGCAGGCCGTCCGCGGCCCGCAGCTCTGCATGGTTGCGGCTGACGAACGCGCTCGCGCCGACGCGCTCCAGCGCCTTTTCCACCGAGCGGCGGTTGCCCATCCCATAGTCCACCA
>CAYNGQ010000278.1:0-6703 GCA_964396735.1 uncultured Solirubrobacteraceae bacterium
GGGGGGGGGGGGGGGGGGGGTTGGGGGGGGGGGGTGGGGTGGTAATTGTGGGGTGGTTGGGTGTCGGTCGGAAAGAGGCTGATCGTCAGGGCAACTTGGGCGGTCGAAGTGGGTTGTGGCGGGGGGACGGCAATCCCGACCTTCTCGATCTTACCGACAAAATAGCTAAAGTTGATCTTGTTTATGAAGATTATGGTAGGCTGATCGCCGCCAACTTGTCAACAAGGGCCCGTCTGACCATGCTCGACGGACCCAAAAATCCAAATCGGAGGCCTCACACCATGCATCGAATCCGCCGCCAAGAGGGTGGCGCAGCCGGCCGGAGGCCGGCAAGCCGAGCCCCTCTTCTCAAGTTGATCGCCTCGCTCGCGGCTGTGACCCTGATTGGGAGCGCGGTGCCCGCGATCGCCTCGGCTACGAGCGTGATCACGATCAGCGGAGCCACCGCCTCCTTCCCACTCGTCCAGTTGCTGGCGCACAAGTACTCCAAACTCGAGCACAACAAGGTCTCGTTCAGGATCTCCCAGGGCGGCACCACGATCGGCATCAACGACGTCGCCGCCGGCCGCGTCTCGATCGCCGACGTCTCCCGCGATCCGCTGCCGACAGATCCGTCCGGCCTCGACTTCTACCCGATCGCCGAATACGGGATCTGCGTCGTCACCAACAAGTCCAACACCCTCCCCTCGCTCAACGAAGGGCAGATCCAGGCGATCTTCGAGGGCAAGGACAAGAGTTGGAGCCAGGTGAACGGCGCCACCGCCTCCGGCTCGATCGACCTCTACAGCCGCACGTCCACGGCCGGCGTGCTCACCAACTTCAAGACGCTGTTCCTGGCCAACAAGTCGGTTGCCGCCACGGCCGCCGAAGAGTCCTCGGAGGGTCTGCTGGAGCAGTCGGTCGCCAACGACCCCCTGGGGATCGGCTTCCTCTCCAACTACCGCGCCGATCAGGGCACGGTCAACCCGGTCGCCTACAACGGCGTGGCCTGCACGCGCGCCAACGTGGCCTCCGGGCAGTACACCGCCACCGCGCGTTTCTATGAGGTGACCAAAGGCCCCGCCACCGGCGCGGCCGCCAACTTCATCTCGTGGATCCGCACCAGCAAGGCCGCTCGCAAGATCATCTCGACGCAGTGGGTTCCGATCAAAGCCAGCTGACGCCGTGAACGAGCCCGCTTCGATCAACAGGAGGGGAGGTCGGGAGGGGGGCTTGCCCCCTTCCCGCTCACCCTTGCTCAGTCGTCTGCGCAACCCCTGGACCGACCACCGCGCCGAGCGTACGCTCGGCGCGGTGGCGTTGTTTGTATGCCTGTGTGTGCTGGTGATGATCGTGCTCGTCGCCCAGCGCGCCTGGCCGATCTTTGCCCACAACGGCCTCTCCTGGCTGGGCTCCGGCGGCAGTTTGAAGGCGCAGATCGAAACGATGCTGAACGCCTCCGCCAACCCGCCCGCCTCGGCCTACCACCTGCGCGCCTGGCCGATCATCTACGGCACGCTGCTGATCACCGGGCTGGCTGTGCTGGTGGCGCTGCCGCTGTCGGTGCTGTCATCGATCTTCATCGTCGAGCTGGCGCCGGTGCCGATGCGACGCACGATGGTGCGGGTGGTGCGCCTGCTCGCCTCGGTTCCCTCGGTCGTGTGGGGCCTGATCGGGATTCTCGTGCTGGTGCCGTTCATCGACAGCCACCTGATCACCAGCTCCGAGAAAACGTCGCTGCAGGGCACCGCCCAGCTCTCCGGCGAAGGGCTCGCGCCGGCGGTGCTGGTGCTGGCGCTGATGATCACGCCGATCATGGTCGCGCTGATCTGCGATGCGCTGGCCGCCGTGCCAGCCGCCTGGCGCGAGGGCGCCGCGGCACTTGGCGTCAACCGTCTGCGCGCGATCCGTGCCGTCACGCTGCGCGCGGTGCGGCCGGCGATCGTCGCCGCCGTGGTGCTCGCCACCGCCCGCGCGCTGGGTGAGGCGATCATGATCTCGATGGTGTCCGGCTCGGTCTTCTTCTCGCCGCGCCCGGGCGACGGAGTGGCCTTCTTCTTCGAGCCGCTGCGCACGCTGGCCTCGACGATCGTCGACTACCACGAAGGGGTCAGCGCCCCGGCGCTCAGCGCGGCGCTGTATGCGCTTGCGCTGCTGCTGCTGTTCTCCGCCTTCGTGCTCTCGATCGGCGGCTACCTGATCAAGCTGCCTCTAAGGAAGTACCAGGTGCGCGGATGAGCACGTTCGTCTCCCAGCCGTCCGCGCGGCCGACGGGCACGCGCGGACGCGGCTCCTCGATCCGCACATGGCGCTTGAGTGACTTCCTCGTGCTTTTGGCCGCCTGGGCGGCCGGCCTCACGCTGTGCCTGGTGGTGGCGGCGGTGGTCATCTACATGGGCGTTCGCGGCATCCAGTACCTGAGCCCCGCGCTGATTTTCAGCCACCCCGCCGCCGGTCTCGCCCAGAGCCAGACCGGCGGCTTCCTCGACCCACTCCTCGGCACGCTGCTGCTGGCCGCGATCGGGATCGCGATCGCGGCGCCGCTGGCGATCTGCTCGGCACTGTGGCTGGTCGAGTATGGCCGGCCGCGCTGGCTGACGCGCGTGGTGGAATCGGCGATCGAGATCGTCGCCGGCACGCCCGACATCGTGATCGCGTTCGTCGGCTTGGCGCTGTTCCAGCTGCACCTCTTCGCGTGGGTCTCCGAAGTCGGCGAAGGGGGTGGCATCACCGGCAAGTCATTCCTCGCCGCCGGCGCGATGATGTCGCTGATCGCGTTGCCGCCGATCTTCGTTTCGGTGCGCAACGGCCTACAGGGGGTGCCGGCACACATGCGCGAGGCGGCGTTCGCGCTCGGCAAGACGCGGATCGCCACGATCCGGCGCGTGCTGGTACCGAGCGTGCGCACCAACATCGCGACCGGCGTGACGCTCGGCATCAGCCGGATCATCGCCGACACCGCGATCGTGGTGGTGCTGCTGGGCGACACGCTGCGCATCGAACCGGAGGCCCACGGTGGACTCCCGGTGCTGGGCCTGCTCAAAGGCACCGGCTCCTCGCTCACCAGCTACGTCTACGACAACTCGCCCGCCGGCGAATCGGGGGCGCCGCAGAAGGCGTATGCCGCCGCCTTCGTGCTGCTGATGTTCGTGTTGTTGCTCAACCTGCTGGTCGAACGGATCGGCCGCGCCCAGGCCCGCGCCAGCGGCTTCGTCTCTGCCGTCGAGGGAATTGTCTAAATGCCCCCGCAACACCATTTCAGTCTTTATAGTGTGGAAGGTGAGGAACCGATGAACCCTGCAATGATCGAGTTCGAGCAGGCAATCGAGCGGCCGGATCGGCAGCCGGTGCCCCCGGTGCGCACGATCGTGCTCGACCGGCCTCCCGAGCCCGTGCGCCCGCCCGAGCAGCGCGAGGCGCTGCGCCCGGCCGCCGGCGTCGCCGGCCCCGAGCGGTTGCGGCTGGAGGACGTCAGCGTCTCCTATGGCGGCACCAGCACGCTGGGCAGGCGTGGCGCCAACGCCGTGCGCTCGGTCTCCCTCTCGATTCACCAGGGCGAGGTGCTGGCGCTGATCGGGCCCTCCGGCTGCGGCAAGACGACCCTGCTGCGCACCCTCAACCGCCTCACCGAGCTGACCCCGGGCGCCCGTCGCGGGGGGCGGATTCTGCTCGACGGCGAGGACATCCACGACCTCGAAGACACCGCCCTGCGCGCCCGCGTGGCGATGGTCTTCCAGCAGCCCAACCCCTTCCCGATGTCGATCTTCGACAACGTCGCCTTCGCGCTGCGCGAGCAGTCCCGCCGCCGCCCCCGCCGGCCCGAGCTCGAGCCGCTGGTGATAGACGCGCTGCGGCGCGCCGGCCTCTACGACGAGGTCGCCGACGATCTGCACCGCCCCGCGCTGCGTCTCTCCGGCGGCCAGCAGCAGCGGCTGTGCATCGCCCGCGCGATCGCGCCGCGGCCGGAGGTGCTGCTGATGGACGAGCCCTGCTCCGCGCTCGACCCGATCTCGACCGGTGTGATCGAGGAGTTGATCCACGAGTTGCGCCGCGATCTCGCGGTCGTGATCGTCACCCACAACCTCGCCCAGGCGCGCCGCGTCGGCGACAAGGTCGCCTTCATGTACCTCGGCGACCTCGTCGAGTACGGCACCGCCGGTCAGGTCTTCGAGGAACCCCGCGCTCCGCGCACCCGCGACTACGTGCGCGGGGCCTTTGGTTGAGGTGCCGGTGGAGGCTCCCATGGACGTGATTCCGCTTCCCACATCCACCGAGGGTGCACCCACCGCGCCCCCTGCTGCCTGCGCTGGCTGCGGCGCTCCGCTTGCCCCCGACCAGCGTTACTGCCTGGCCTGCGGGCGTCCCGCCTCGCCCGTGCGCCTCGCCTTCCTGGACGTGCTCCAGACCGACGGCCAACAGACGGCCGGGACGACGATTCTCGGCGCGCCCGCGGCCGCCGGCTATCAGCCGCCCTCCGACCCTCCGGGCACGCTCGGCGCGCTGCGCCGCTACTCGGGCCTGTTCGGCCTGCTTGGGGTGCTGCTCGCATCGCTGCTGATCGGGCTGCTCGTCGGGCACTGGCTCACCGGCGGCGCACCCACCGGCAAGCAGGTCTATGAAGTGAAGTTGAACACCCCGCTCGCCGCCGCAGCTGCCGCGACTCCCTCTGGCAGCTCGGGAACATCCACCGGCTCCGGCTCTGGCTCCAGCGGCTCCAGCTCCTCCTCCTCCAGCCACCACGCCTCCAGCGCCTCCTCGCAGTCGCACAGCGCCGCCAAAAGCGAAGGCGGGGTTTCGGAAAACAGCGCCGAAGAAGCCGAAGCGGCCAAGGAAGTCAAAAGCACCAAGGCGCTGCCGGCGGCCCACAAAACCTCCTCCGCCACCCTGCAGAAACTCGAACACACCACCGGCAAGCAGCACGCCAAAGAAGTCAAGGCGGCGCTCGGTAACGGGCCGATCGAAACCCACTGAGCCTTGATGGCGATCGCCGGCTCCAACGGACAGCCACACCCCGGCGACGACGGCCCGCCCCGCGAGGAGCGCATGGCGCCGGCCTCCCCCTCTGGCGTCCCGCCCGCCTCCGGCTTCGTGCCTGCCTCCGCGCCGCCCGTGGAAACGCCGTCCCCGGCGGTCTCGAGCGGCTCCGCCGCCGAGCTGCGCCGCGAGCGCGTGCGGCTGGCCGAGCGCGTCGCCGCACTCACCTGGGATCTTGGCGGGCTGGCGTACGAGATGGCGATTCGCGACCACTACCGCCTCGACGTGCTTGCCCGCCGCGCCGCCGAGCTCCAGCAGGCCGACGCCCAGCTCGGCGAGGTCGAGCGGCTGCTGTCCGCCGCGGAGGATGGCGTGGGTGGCAACTGTCGCTCCTGCGGAGCCGTGCACAGCCGCGGCGCCGCCTACTGCTGGCGCTGCGGCTCGCCGCTGCTGCTCGAGGGGCGACCCTCGGCGCTGGGCGAGCCCGCGCGCGAGAGCTGACGGCCCTCGGACACCGGGCGCCCGCGCCTCCGGCTACCGGCCGAAGGTGCTTTCGTCCACCGGCTCCGCCGGGGCCGGTGCCGCGACGGGCGGCGGGGTCGCGACCGGCTGCGCCACTGGTGGTTGCGGCTGCTGGGCCGGCGGCTGTTGAACGGTTGCGCTCAGCGCCGGTTTGGTATCGCCGCTGATCGAGTCCTTGAACTCGCGCATACCGCTGCCCAGCGAGCGGCCGATTTCCGGGAGCCGCCTGGCGCCGAACACCAGTAGCAGGATCACCACCAGGAACGCGATGTGGATTGGGTTGTCGAGTCCCATGAGCTCAGTCTAGACCCCTTTTCCCTCCTCCATGTCCTTGTGCCCCAGGTTCCGGCGCACCAGCTGCGCCGCCACGAACAGCATGAACAGCGCGAAGCCCACCTGCAGCACCTTCCCCGAAAGCGCGTTCGCGAGCGCCACCCCGCCCGCGGCGCCGGCCACCGAGAGCAGTCCCACGAGCAGCGCGTCGCCGCGGCGCACGTTGCCGTAGCGGTCCTGCATCACCCCGCCCACCAGCGCCACGGGGACGATCGCCAGCAGCGAGGTCGCCTCCGCCTGGTGCTGGGTGAGGCCGACGAAGATCACCAGGCCCGGCACGAACAGCACACCGCCGCCGACGCCCAGCAGGCCCGCGATCACCCCCGCGGCCAGCCCGATCACGATCACGCCGATCATTGCGTCGAACGCTCCACCGCGCTCGCTCTGCGCCACAGCCCTGCCAGAACGGCGGCGCCGATCATTGGATCAGCAGCTCCACCGCGCTGGCGACCAGCACCGCCGCGAACAGCAGCGCGATCGAGCGGGTGGCCAAACGTTGCTGGCACCACGTGCCGAGCATCACTCCGCCGACGGCGGGCACACCGATCAACAGTCCGTCGAGCAGTCGCACGTTGCCGTACGCCGCCTGCACTGCTGTGGCGAACGTCGCGATGAAGACGATCGTCGCCAGCGATGTTCCCGTGGCCACGCGCTCGCCATAGCCCAGCCACAGCACGAGCAACGGCACGATCACGGTCCCGCCACCCACTCCGAAGAGCCCGCTGAACAGGCCCGCAGCCGTACCGATCGCCATCAACTCGATCGTTCGCGGTCGCGAACGATCGCTGCTCGTCCCCAGCTCCTCAGCGAGCACGTGCGATGTGGGACCAGTCAAGCACTGTGCGCGCCATACTAATGCTCGTGTCCCCTGCTGCCACGCTCGTGGAGGCGCTCG
>CAYNGQ010000279.1:0-7425 GCA_964396735.1 uncultured Solirubrobacteraceae bacterium
CTGAACTGCCAGGAGCGCTGCGGCTTGCCCAACTTGTTCAGCAGGGTGAGCGTGACCGTGGGCCGCTGGTCGAATTCGCGGACGGCCCACATCCAGTCGAGCAGACCGGTCTCGTTGGTGATCCCGCGGCTCAGCAGCAGATTCGGATAGCGGATGTGACCGCGCAGCTTGTGCACGAAGCTGTTCTGGCCGCCTTCGGCGTACTCCAGCGTCTCGTATTCGACCTCCAGTCCGCCGCAGCGCGCGAACACGCCGACCGTTATTTCCGGGATCTGAACCTGAAAGTAGCGCGCCTCGCCGACCGGGGGGGCGGCGTCGAGCAGCGCGTCGTTGCTCCCCGCCATCGTCGGTGCCTCACGCTCCGAACAGGGTGCCCGTGCGCTCGCGCTCCACCAGCAGCTCGCGGCGCAAACGGGCGATCAGCTCCTCGCAGAGCTCCTCCATGTCAGCCACGCCGCCCGATTGCCGAGACTCTGCCAGCTCGGGTGGGCGCGGACTGAGCCGCGACAGGGCACTCGGCGCGGCGCCCTCCTCGACGCGTCCGCGTCGCAGGGGAGCTCCGGAGCGCATCAGCGCCTCGCGGTTGCGCGCACGCTCGCGGTCTTGAAGCAGACCGATCGGCAGCCCCTCGGGCCATCCGGACTCACCGTTTGGCGCGGGCTCCCGAGCGAGAGACGCGGGCGCGCCAGTCGGCGGCGCAGCATCTCCAATCGGCAGCGCGCGTGCATCGGGCACGGACGCAGCGACACCAGCCGCACGGCCAGCAACACCGCCCGCGAGCGCGGGCCCCCCAACGAGCGGCGCTGGCGCGCCGGCAACCGAGGTGGAGCCGCCGCCGAGCGCGAACCCGGCCGGGGGCGCGAAGCTGTATTGGGTGCGGGCCACCGCCTACTTCACCCGTTCCAGGCCCTCGTGGGCGAGATGGATCTCCTCGAGCAGCATCTCGCTGGTGTCGGGCACCAGCGTCCCCACGACGTAGTTGCAGGGCCAGGCGTTGACGACCTTCCAGGTCGTCTGCTGCTTGCCCTGCACGTCCACGATGAAGATTTCGCCGTTCTTGCGCTGGCCGTCCACGCCCTTGGTGATGATCGTGTTGCGCCATTCCCACAGGCTCATGTCGGTGTCGATCCCCTTCTTGAGCACGAGGTTCTGCCAGCCGAGTTTGCCGGCGGTCTTGACGTAGGAGGCCTTGCCTTCCTTGTTCACCTGATGCTGGACGACCACGTCGTTCTCGGAGCCGATCCCCGAGATTTCGCGAAACGCCGCGACGTTGAGGCTGTCGAAGCGCACATAGAAATATGAGGAGTTGACCGCCTCGCCCTGCTCGACTGCCGCCATCGTTGATGCCTCCTGTTTTGTGCCGCTCAGGCAGCGCCTTCGCCGGCGGTGTATTGGCTGATGCGGAACACGACGAACTCCGCCGGCTTCACCGGAGCGATCCCGATCTCGGTGACCACCTGGCCGAGCTCGATCAGTTCGGGGGGGTTGGTTTGGCTGTCGCACTTCACGTAGAAGGCCTGGTCGGGGGTGGCGCCGAACAGCGCCCCATTGCGCCAGGCGATCGTCAGGAAGTTGCTGACGGCGATCTGCAACTGGATCCACAGCCGTTCGTCGTTGGGCTCGAACACCGCCCACTGCGTGCCACGCATGATCGAGTCCGAGACGTAGTTGAACAGGCGCCGGACGTTCAGGTAGCGCCACTCGGGGTCGTAGGAGAGCGTGCGCGCGCCCCACACCTTGATCCCGCGCCCCGGGAAGGAGCGGATGCAGTTCAGGCCGGCGCGGTTGAGCTGGCCCTGTTCGACGTCGGTGACCTGATAGCCGAGTCCGGTGATCGCCATGATCGCCTCGTTGGCCGGCGCCTTGTGCACCCCGCGGGTCTTGTCGGTTCGAGCCCACACACCTGCCACATGCCCGCACGGGGGAATGAGCGTCGGGAATTTGCTCAGCGGATCCATCACCTCCAGCCAGGGGTAGTAGAGGGTGGCCTGCTTGAAGTCGTAGCCGGCCTCGTTCACCCGCCAGGCGAGCGCCTCGGTGGGCCTCATGTCAGGTGGCGTGTCGAGCACGGCGACGCGGTCGGCCATCTCTTCGCAGTGCGCGATGACCTTGTCCTGGAG
Source organism: uncultured Solirubrobacteraceae bacterium (assembly GCA_964396735.1). Classification (GTDB taxonomy): domain Bacteria; phylum Actinomycetota; class Thermoleophilia; order Solirubrobacterales; family Solirubrobacteraceae; genus Palsa-744. Next base: position 2,121 of record CAYNGQ010000279.1, read on the forward strand.
GTCGCGCAGCTCGGTGTCGGTCTTCGCCACCGACATCAGGTCGGGGACGCAGACGATCGAGATGTCCTCGATCGCCGACAGGCTGCCCAGCCCGCTGCGGTCGGCGGCGCTTCCCTCGATCTCGTTCGCTTCGACCTCTGCCACCAGCTTCGGCCGCGCACTCAGCCGGTAGGTGTCCGCCGCCGGCAACAGACTCTCCTCGACCGGCAGGCGCTCGAGTGCGATGAGCGCGGACTTGGGTATGGCCGGCTCGGACTTGTCGTCGCCTTCAGTCACGATCGCGACGAGTGCGGATGCCTCCACGTGCTCGAACTTCTCGTGCGTGGTTCCGGCCGTCACCACCAGCGTGTAGGTCGGCGGCGGCAGCCCTCGATCCTGTTTGGCAGCGGCTCCCGCCCCGGCAGCCTCGGTATCGGCCTGCTCGGCGCCGGCAGGCTTTGGACCCGCTCCGTTCGGCGCGCCCTTCGCGGGAGCGAGGGTTGGCGGGTCGAGGGTCAATTCCAACCGCACCTCCTCGTCCACTTCGGGCAGGGCCGTCGCTTCGTAGACGGCGACCTTGTGCCTCTCATCCGGCAGCGCCACTCGGGGCTGCCCGGCGCCGCCCACCCGCACCACCCAGCACTCCGTGCCCTGGTTGGCGAAGAAGCCGCGCACGGCGTGCGCGAGATAGGCGCCCTCCATGTAGGGCCCCCGCTCGGGATGGTCGGGATCGCCGTAGATCCGCTCGAACTGCGACCAGTCGGTGATCTTTTCGGGCCGGTTGAGCGGCCCTCCCGGCGCCAGGCCGATGAACGCCGCGGTCGAGGTGCTGACGCCCTCGATCGGCTTGTTGCGTGCGGGGATCTCCTCGACGTAGACCCCGGGTGTCATGTACGTCGCCATGTCACTCCTCGGTTGGTGATTGAGTGGAGATCAGCTCACGGCGCAGGTCGGCCAAGCCGCCGGCCGCGACCTCGCGGATCGCCGATGTCCCGGGCGCGGCGATCCGCATGCGGTTCTCCTCGGAGGCCCACATGATCACCGTGGTGTCCGGCGCGGCGAGTCTGATGCGATCGCACAGCGTCCGCGCCCCCCCAGCCCCGAGCGCGAGCACGACCGCGTCGGGGGCGACCTCTCGCGCCAAGGCCTCGATCGCGAGCGGCCGGCTCTCCTCGCCGACGATCTCGACACCGTCCTCGCTCAACATGCGGCGCATCCCGACCGCAGCTACCGGGCTGAGCCGCGCGAGCAGCACTCGGGGTGGGCGCGCGCGACTCTCCGCGTGAGCGGCCTCCCCGTGCACGGCGCGCTGCGCTGGCAAGGCGTCCTCCGCGTGCGAGAAGCTACCCGCCGCGTTGTCTTGGTGCAGGTGGTTCTCCGTCATCTCCCTGCGGAAGATGCACCCCGCGCCCCGTGTGCGCCAGGGCGGAGTGGGCAGCCGTGCGGGCAGCCCGCGTTGCCCACACGGCCGATTCAGCGTTGGCCGACACGCAGCCGCGGGGACTGCACCGCCGGCCCGCGGCGCAGGGTCACTCCGGAGGGGAAGGGCACGGTGACGATGTAGTGAAACGAGAGCTTGTAAGGGCCGCCGACCGCCATCCAGAAGTCCGGGGTCGCGTCATGTCGGGGGTCGCCCACGCGTGTGCGCAACGGACCCAGCCGCTCGCAGAGGCCGGCGAGCGCCGCCGGCAGCACCTCGCCGGGCACCTCCGGGTGGCTGTGCAGCACGGTGAGCGCCTGCGAGAGCAGGCGATGCTCGTCCTCGACCGCGCGCGACCAGGCGGTGAGCGTGTAGGAGGCGTCGAGCCACAGCGGCGGTCGTGTCTCGATGCGGCGACCGTCCGCCTCGCCGCGATCCCACTGCGCGCGGCGGCGCTGGTGGTTCTCGCGCAGGTCGTACAGAAAGAGGTTGAGCGTCGGTTGGGTGATGGCGGCCGCCCAGTCGTGTTCGGGCGCCTCGAAGGCCACGCTCACGCCCGCGAAGCCCACCCGCTCGAGCTCGCGACGCAGGAGCGCGCGCAGCGCCTCGTCGAGCTCCGCGAGCGAGGTGTTGGGGGCGACGGCGGTGGTCAGCTCCACCGGGCATAGCACAGCACGAGCACGCCCCCGCCGGAGCCGGACACGCCCGCCGAACGGGCAGCCGGCGGGGCATACCGCGTGCCCCTTCGGCCCAGCTCGCCCACGAGGGCCGGCGTCGGCTCGGCTCTGCTGCTGGCCCTCTGGATCGCCCCGCGGTGGCGCTCGAAGTCGAGCTCAGCCCGCGCCGCGGCCGGCCACCGGGGAGCTCGCATCGCCGCGCGCGCCGCTGTCGGTCGTCTGGGTGGCGCCGTAGAAGCGCTCGAAGTCGGCCTCGAGCGTGAGCCGGCCGAGCTTGTCGTACTCGAGCGCCACAGCGCGCACGACGTGGGCCATCGCGAGCGGGGCGCCCTCCTCCGCGGCGAGCAGCGCGGCTGCGAGCGCGGCGTTGCGGATCGAGCCGCCCGCGAGCTTGAAGCGCGCGGCCAGGAACGGGATCTCGATGTCGCTCTCCGGCCGCCGCGCCTCGGCGGGGAGCAGGCGTTGCCACAGGCGCTCCCGCTCGTGCGGCTCGGGGAAGGGGAAGTCGACGACGAGGTCGAGCCGGCGCAGGAAGCCCGCGTCGATGTTGTGGCGCAGGTTGGTTGTCAGGATCACCGCGCCGGCGTAGCCCTCGATCCGCTGCAGCAGGTAGGCGACCTCGACGTTGGCGTAGCGATCGTGGGCGTCGCGCACCTCCGAGCGCTTGCCGAACAGCGCGTCGGCCTCGTCGAACAGCAGCACCGCGTTGGAGCCCTCGGCGGCGGCGAAGATCCGGTCGAGGTTCTTCTCGGTCTCGCCGATGTACTTGGACACCACGGTGGCGAGGTCGATGCGGAAGAGGTCCAGCCCGAGGTCGCGCGCGACCACCTGGGCGGCCAGCGTCTTGCCGGTGCCCGACTCGCCGGCGAACAGCACGGTGAGCCCCGCGGCCGAGTGGGGCGGGCCGGCGCCGCCCCACTCCAGCAGCACACGGTCGCGGTGGCGCAGGAAGGAGGCGATCGTGCGCAGCGCGCCCAGCGCGCGCTCGGGCAGCACGAGGCTCTCCCACCCCGCGTCTCCCTCGACGCGGCTGGCAAGGCCGCCGAGACCGTGCCGCGAGGCGCCGCGCGCGCCGTGGTCGAGATCCTCCGCCGTGGGAGCGCCGTCACCGCGGGCGCGGGCGCGGGCGCGCGTGCGGGCGATCTCCGCGGCTTGCTCGATCTGCGTCAGCGAGAGGCGAAACTTGAGCGAGACATCCTCGACCCCCTCGTCTGGGCCGCCATCGAGGAGCGCCGACCACACCGCGCGGCGTTCGGGCAGGCCGAGCGGTGGCAGGCGCAGCAGGTGCACGGGCTCGGAGCCGAGCGCGCCGGCGCCGGCGCTCGACTCGATGCACACGAGCGCCCGTTCGGGCTCCTCGCGCAGCGCCCGCCATGCCGCTTCACGCTGCTCGGGGGCAAGCTGCTCGAGCCCGCCGAACACCAGCACCCGCTGCGCGAGCGCGGCCGCTAGGCGCAGGTCGCGTAGGCGCTCTGGGTCCTCCACGCCGGCGGCGGAGGCGAGCAGCAGCGGACGGCCAAGCGCGCGGGCAACGGCAGCCGCAGCGTCGGGACCGGCGACGGCCAGCGTGAGCTGCCCGCCCGCCGCGATCGTGCTCGCCAGCTCTGCGATCGCCGACTCTGAGGCGGGCGAGAGCGCGGGGACCGAGACGAGCGCGCAGGCGAGCGGGTGGGCGTCGGCGAGCGCTCCGCCGATCAGCGCGGCAGCGACCGGGTCGGCACACTTCAGCGGCCGGTCGGCGAGCGCCAGGCGCGGCTCGTCGAGCAGCCGGATCGCACCGACGCGGCGCAGCGTGGCGCCGGCGGCGAGCCGCCCGAGCACCTCTTCACCGGCGACGGCGCCGCCGGCCAGCAGCGCGCTCACCAGGCGCGGAGTGGCGAGCTGGCGGTTGACGTCGTCGTGCAGGTATCCGTAGAGGCGGCCGTAACGCCAGCTGATCTCGGGGGCGGAACACACCGCCAGCACCGCCTGCTCCAGCTCGTCGAGATCGAGCAGCGCCGCGAGCTGGGCGAGGCGCTCGTCGACCAGCGCGGGCGGACCCTCCGCCGTGAGCGAGAGGGCCTGCTCGTCGGTGATATACAAACCTCGGAACGGGTCCTGCGGGTCCGCCGGGGTACCGGCCACCTGCTCGACTCCCTCGCGAATGCGCGCGTCGAGAGCGGCGAAGCGCAGCGGCGAGCTCTCAGCCGGCCGACTCATGCGCCACTCGATCGGCCTCCCGCTCGAAGCAGTCGTTGGGCTCGGTGACCGTGAGTGGACCGCTCCGCGGCGCCCCCCGCTGCTGGGCGACGTGCGTCAGCTCGTGCGCCAGCAGCCGATCGCCCGCCGCCGTTCCGGGGCGGTATTCACCGCGCGCGAAGAACACGTCACGACCGGTGGTGAACGCCCGCGCCTGCACCGAGCTCGCGAGCGCATCGGCGGCGCCGTCGTGGTGGACACGCACGTCGTGCAGCGTCCCCACCAGCGGCTCCATGCGCGACCGCACGCCGGGGTCGAGCCCACTGCCTCCACCCCGGCGCCGGTCGATCGCCGATTGCACTGTGGGATGCGCGAAGATCGCGCTCAGCCTCCCAACGAGACGTCATGTCCACGCCACACCTACGCCATGCTACCCCGATGCTTCCCCCCCACCACTGGCGCCCAGACGGTAGGCGACCAGTTCGGGGGTTTGACCGGCGCCGGAGGCGAGACCGGCGGGCGCCAGCACCGTGTCGCCGGAGACCGTCACGCCCGTGTTGGAGCCGGCGGGCAGCTGCGCCTGCCAGGCAACTTCGCCGCTGGAGTCGTTGAACGCATACAGCGTGCCGGAGACGATCGGCAGGAACACCAGGTCGTTGACGGCGGTGGCCGCGCCGAAGGCCGGCGAGGAGAGTTTCTGCACCCAGCGCACCGCCCCCGTGGCGGCGTTCAGCGCGACCAGTTCACCGGTGGATTCGGGGCCTTCGGTGTCTTCGGTCTGCGAGGTGTAGTGCACGGGGAGGTTGACCACCGGCACGAACAGCGTGGACCCGTTGGTGGCCATCGGCGCGATCACGCCCCCCAGCAGCCCCGGTTCGACAGTCTCCGGCATGTGGAGCTTTGAGTATTCGTGTTGCATCGCATGGAGGCCGTCGTTTTCGTGGCCGTTGTGCTTGCCGACGGCGCGCTTCCACAAAAGCTTGCCGGTGCTCTGTTCGAGCGCGTAGACGAAGCCGCCCTTGCCCGCGGTGATCACCACCGGCTTGCCGCT
>CAYNGQ010000280.1:0-1867 GCA_964396735.1 uncultured Solirubrobacteraceae bacterium
GAGCTGCGTGGCAAGCCGGTGGTGGTTGCGGGGAGCGGCCCGCGCGCAGTGGTCACCACCGCCAGCTACGAGGCTAGGCGCTACGGCGTGGGGTCGGCGATGCCTGCGGCGAAGGCCCGACGATTGTGCCCGGAGGCGGTGGTGCTGCCGCCGGACTTTCCCACCTACAGGGAGGTTTCGCGACGGATCATGGATCTCGTGCGCACGCATGTCGAGCGAGTCGAGGTGGTAGGGCTGGACGAGGCCTATCTGGACCTGAGCGGGCTGTACTCGCCGCGCGCGGCGATGCGCCGCTTGGTGGCGGAGATCACGGCGGCTACGCAGCTGATCTGCTCGGTTGGTATCGGGCCGAACAAGCTTGTCGCGAAGGTTGCCTCCGACGCGGAGAAGCCGGCGGGCTTTGTGGTGCTGACGCGTGAGCAGGCATGCGCGCGCTTCGCACAGTCCCCACCTGGGCTCATCCCGGGAATCGGGCCGAAGACTGCAGCACGTCTGGCCGAGTTGGGGCTGAACACGCTCCAGGCTGTTGGTGCCGCGCCCGAGCGGCTGCTGGTCGAGCGCTTCGGCCCGAACCTCGGGCGCGATCTGTCGAGACGCGCGCGGTTCGAGCACGATGGCGAGGTGGGAGCCGCGCGCAAGGTGGTCTCCGAGTCGCGCGAGCGGACCTTCGATGAGGATGTCCGCGACCCGGCGGCGCTGCGCGAGGCGCTGCAACGGATGTCCAGCGAGCTGTGCGCAAGCCTCCTTGCCAACAGGCGACGTGGCCGCACGATCGGGATCAAGGTCCGCCTCGATGACTTCTCGACGGTCACTCGCGCACATTCGGTCGCGGAACCCACCTGCGATGTCGAGCAGGTGACGGCCGTCGCGCTGCGACTGCTCGACGAGTACGCGCCCGCGCGGGCGGTGCGGCTGCTGGGCGTGCGAGTCGCGGGGCTGGTATCCGCCCGGATCACCTGCTCCGAGTCGGCGAGTGAATCGACAGACCCCGTAGGGCAGCTCGCGCTGCCCGTATAGGATCGTCCGATGCCCGTCGTGAGCACCGGTGAGGTCGAGCTGAGCTACGAGCGCAGCGGGTCGGGCCCTTCGCTGCTGTTGATCATGGGCGCGACCGGCACCGCCCTGAGCTGGGGGGAGCCCTTTCTGGACGCGCTGCGCCAGGACTTCGAGACGATCGTCTATGACAATCGCGGGATCGGCAAGAGCAGCCGTGTGGAGGAGCCATTCACGACCGCCCAGCTTGCGCAGGATGCAGCGGGGCTGCTCGATGCCCTGGAACTCGACACCGCACATGTGCTGGGCATCTCGATGGGTGGGATGGCGGCTCAGGAGCTCGCCCTCGCGCAACCCGAGCGGATACGCACGCTTACCCTCGGCTGCACCTACTGTGGCGGTGAGGGCAGCTCGCCGACCAGCCCCGAGGTGCTCCAGCGGATGGCCGAGGCACGGACATCCGGCGATCGCGAGAGCGCGATACGCGCCTCCTGGGAGGCGAACGTCTCCGCCGGCTTCGCCGCGGATGCGGACGCATACGCAGCCTTTCACGCCAGGTCGCTGGCGCGGAGGGTGGCCCTTCCGGTGATCGTGGCCCAAGTGCAGGCGATCGCGGCGCATGACACCTATGCCCGCCTCCCCGGGCTGACGATGCCCACGCTGGTCGTGCATGGCACCGAGGATGAGATATTCGCGGTGAGCAACGGCCGGCTCGTCGCGGCTCGCATACCCGATGCGCGCCTGGAGATCCTCGATGGCGTGGGTCACCTGTTCTTCTTGGAGGCGCCACAGCGCTCGGCCGAGCTCGTGCGCGAGCACGCAGCCGTGCATGCCTGAGCGGCCCAGCGAACTGCGCGTCGTCGCCGACGACAGT
>CAYNGQ010000281.1:0-2645 GCA_964396735.1 uncultured Solirubrobacteraceae bacterium
CTGCTGCGCGGTGAGGCCGACGGGCTCGAGCTGCTGCTGGTCAAGCGCAACCCCGCCGCGCGCTTCATGGGCGGAGTGTGGGTGTTTCCCGGTGGCGCCGTGGAGCAGGCCGAGGGCGATGACGACCGTGCCCACCGCGCCGCCGCGGTGCGCGAGCTGCGCGAGGAGGCCGGCGTTGAGCTGCTCGATCCCACCGAGCTCGTCAAGTTCTCGCGCTGGATCACCCCGGCGCTGGTGCGCACCCGCTTCGACACGCACTTCTTTCTCGCCTCGCTGCCTCCCGGCCAGGAGCCACGCGTCGACGGCGAGGAGTGCGTCGAGCTCGGCTGGTACACGCCCACCGGCGCGCTCGAGGCGCATCGGGCCGGTGAGATCCTGCTCGTCTTCCCCACGATCAAGCACCTCGAGCAGCTCGCCCCGTTCGCCTCCGCCGCGGAGCTGCTCGCGTACGCGCGCGGGCGCGCCGTCGAGGCGGTCCAGCCGCGCGTCGTCGTCGAGGGCGAGGTCGCGCGCGTGCTGCTGCCTGGCGAGCCCGGGTACTGAACCGGGCGACCCGGGAGGCCGGCGATTCAAGCACTTTTTGGGCCCCAACCAAATGAGATCGAGTCTCATTCTTATTTGGTTGGGGTTCTTAGAGCTTTGACCCAACCCGCAGCTCCAGATGGCGGGATCGTGGGGGCCCGGGGAGCTATTCCTGAGCCTGCTGCGCCGCGATCACGTGCGTTACGGCGTTGATCAGCGCGAGGTGCGTGAACGCCTGCGGGTAGTTGCCCAGCAGCCGCCCCGACGAGGCCTCCAGCTCCTCGGCATACAGCTGCATCGGCGAGGCGTACGTCAACAGCCGTTCGCACAGGTGCACCGCTTCGCGGCACTCGCCGCTCTCCGCCAGCGCCGACACCAGCCAGAAGGAGCAGATCAGGAACGTCCCCTCCTCCCCGTGCTGCCCGTCGTCGGTCTCGTCGGTGCGGTAGCGCATCACCAGGCCGTTCTCGGTCAGCTCCTCTTTGATCGCCTTCACCGTCGCGCACACGCGCTCGTCTGTGGGAGGCAGGAAGCGCACCAGCGGAATCAGCAGATTGGAGGCGTCGAGCGCGTCGGTGTCGTAGTGCTGGCGGAACACCCCCCGCTTGTCGACGCCCTTGTCGAGGATCTGCGCTTTGATCTCGTCCGCCAGTTGCTGGAAGTGGCCGGCGTGCTCGTCCTCGCCGCGCCGTTCCGCCAGCCGCGCGCCGCGGTCCATCGCCACCCAGCACATCAGCTTCGAGGAGACGTAGTGACGCGGCTCGCCCCGCGCCTCCCAGATGCCCTGGTCGGGCTCTCGCCATACCCGCTCCGCGCAGCGCACCTGGTCGAGCAACACCGGCCACAGCCGCTCGGGGATGTGGTCGCGCTTCTTGGAGTGCAGATACACCGAGTCCAGCACCGCCCCATACACATCGTTCTGGCGCTGGTTGTAGGCGCCGTTGCCGATCCTCACCGGGCGCGCGTTCTCGTAGCCCTTGAGGTGATCGAGCGTGCGCTCCTCCAGCTGTTTGTCGCCCTTGATCCCGTACATGATCTGCAGCGACCCGTCCTCGTTGCGCTCCAGGTCGGCGACGTACTGGACAAAGTCATCCGCCTCCCAATCCAGCCCCAGCGCGTGCAGCCCCCACAGCGTGAACGTCGCATCGCGCATCCAGCAGTAGCGGTAGTCCCAGTTTCGCGAGCCCTGCGGGGTCTCCGGCAGCGAGGTCGTGGCCGCCGCCACCAGCGCGCCGGTGGGCATGAACGTGAGCCCCTTCAGCACCAGCGCCGAGCGCTCCAGGTGAATCCGCCAGGGGTGGTCGGGGTAGGTGCCTTCCGCCAGCCACGTGCGCCAGAAGTGGCTGGTGCGCTTCAGATGCGCCTCCGCCTGCTCCACCGTGCGCGGCCCGCCAAGGCCCTCCGTCCACGACATCGCGCAGAAGCGCTTCTCACCTTCGGTGAGCGTGTGGCGGGCGTGCACGCGGTTGCCCTCGACGCCCATCCGCATGTCCGAGAAGAGCCGGAACGCCGTCTTTGCGCCGTCGCTGCCGTCGCTCGCGTCGAGCGCGGGTACTACGCCGCTCCCGGTGCGCTGGTCCTCGACCACGCTCCACTTCGCCATCGTCGCGCCGTAGTCCAGCATCGGCTCGCACACCATCTCCATCTGCACCTGCCCCTGCATGCATTCGATCATCCTCACCATGATGTGATCGGCGTCGTAGTCGGTCGGCGGGCGGGTGTGGCTGGAGCCCTCCCGGTTGTCGTGCCACTCCCCGATCGTCAGCGCGTCCACCACCCGCACCCACCCCTGTGGCGTCATCCAGGTCGTCTCGATCACGTTCGTCCCCGGCAGGTAGCGCCTGCCCGCCGGCACATACAGCCCGTAGGGCCCCACGCGGAAGCGCCCCGCGCCGCGGTCGAGCATCGACGCGAACACGCTGGGGCTGTCGAAGTGGGGCATGCACAGCCACTCGATCGCCCCGTCCGACGCCAGCAGCGCGCCGGTATGGCAATCCGACAGGAAGCCGTAGTCCGCGATCGGCGGATAGGCGGAGAACTCCCCGGTGCTGGTGATCAGCCCCATGTAGTCCGGCTCGGATCCGTCCGGCGCCGGCGCCGCTGGCTCGCCATCCATCGTCACA
>CAYNGQ010000282.1:0-4306 GCA_964396735.1 uncultured Solirubrobacteraceae bacterium
TCGAACTCACCCGCGTCATACAGGAAGCCGCCCTCGCGCGTATAGCTCGTGCCCGGGCGATCGGGGTCGGGGTCGTACAGCCCCTCCAGGTCCCACCCGCGGTCGCTCGGAAACCACCCGATCCCCTCGCCGCCCGCGGCGAGCAGCTCCCACAGCTCGCGCGGCGAGCGAACCGGGTGCGCCCCTCCCGGGTACCTGCACCCCATCCCCACGATCGCCACCGGCTCGTCGGCGCGCGCCGCCGCCGCCGACGCAGACGCCGCGCGAGCGGGGTATGAAATCCCGCCCACCCCGCCCACCGCGCTCCCCATCTCGCCCAGCAGGTGGCGCGCCAGCGCGGCCGGCGTCGGGTGGTCGAACACCAGACCGCTCGTCAACGGCAGCCCCGTGCGCTCGCGCAGGCCACGCGCCAGCTGCACGCCCGCGAGCGAGTCCAGCCCCAGCTCCTTGAACGCCCGCCCGGCCTCCACGTCCGCGGCGCGGGAGTGCCCGAGCACGGCGGCCGTCTGCGAGCGCACCAGCTCCAGCGCCACGCCCTCGCGCTCGGGTCCCGAGAGGCCCGCGAGGCGCTCGGCGAGCAGCCCTCCTGCCGGCGCCATGCCCTCGCCGGCGGCCTCGCGCAGGGCCTGCCGCGCCTCCGGCAGTTCGCCGATCAACGGCCGTGCGCGCGCGGAGCTGTAGGTCGGCGCGTAACGCTCCCAGTCGAGATCCGCCACCGCCACACAGCCCTCGCCGCGCGCCAGCACCTCGGCGAGCGCCTCCAGCGCCGCCCCCACGGGCAGCGCGCGGATCCCGCGCCGGCTCAGCGACTCGCCCGTCCGGGCCGTCATCCCCTGTCCGGCCCACGCGCCCCACGCGATCGCGGCGGCGGGCAACCCACGGCCGCGGCGATGCTCCGCCAGCGCGTCCAGGAACGCGTTGGCAGCGGCGTACGCGCCCTGGCCGCCACTGCCGAGCACCCCCGCGATCGAGGAGAACATGACGAACGCATCGAGCTCCAGCCTCGCGGTCAGCTCGTGCAACAGCCACGCCGCATCGGCCTTGCCCGCCAGCACGCCCGCCAACCGCTCCGCCGAGAGCTCCCCCAGCGGCCCCTCGTCCAACACTCCCGCCGCGTGGAACACGCCCGTGAGCGGGCGCTCCCGCGGAATCGACTCCAGCAGCCGCTCCAGCTGCGCGCGATCGGCGACGTCGCACGCCGCCACCGTCGCGCTCGCGCCCAGCGCCCGCAGCTCCCGCACCAGCTCCGCCGCGCCCTCGGCCTCCATGCCGCGCCGGCTGGCCAGCAGCAGATGCTCGGCGCCCGCGCCCGCCAACCAGCGCGCGAGGTGCCCACCGAGCGCGCCCGTGCCGCCCGTCACCAGCACCGTGCCCCGCGGCTCGTAACGCCCCTCCACCTCGCGCCCCTCGACGTCGCGCCCACCCGCCGCCGCGCGCGCCAGGCGCCGCGCGAACACGCCGCCGGCGCGCACCGCCAGCTCGTCCTCGCCGCCGGCCCCGGCGAACGCGCCGCACATGCGCTCCACCATGCGCCGGTCCCACGCGACCGGCAGATCCACCAAACCGCCCCAGCGCCTCGGCTCCTCCAGCGAGACCACGCGGCCGAGGCCCCACACCAGCGCCTGCTGCGGGGAGGCCACGCGGTCCTCCCCGTCCACCGCCACCGCGCCCGTGCTCACGCACCACAGCGGCGCCCCCACGCCCGCGGCGCCCAGCGCCTGCACCAGCGCGAGCGTCTCCGCCACGCCTCCGTGCGCCGCGCCGGCGGCCGGCGCCGCGCCATCCGCAGAGGATTCGCCGCCGGCCACGGTCTCACCGCTCGCGACCGCGACGTCATCCGCCGCCGCCAGCAGCGACACCACGCCCGCCGGCTGCCGATCCGCGACCAGCTCGCGCAGGCGCTCGGCCAACCGCTCGCGATCGGCGCGCGCCGGCACCTCCATCACCACGCACTGGGCGCCACGCGCTTGGAGCCCCTCCACAACGCTCTCCGCCAATGCGCGATCGTGCTCCGCTGACGGGATCGCCACCAGCCACTCGCCCGCCAGCATCCCCGCTCCGAGGTCGCCGACCGGCTGCCACCGCACCCTGTAGCGCCACTCATCCGTCGCGGTGCGGCCTGTATCGACGCGCACTTCCCGGTGCGGCTCCAACCAGTGGCGCTCGCGCTGAAACGCGTACGTCGGCAGCCGCACCCGCTGGGCGCCGGCGCCGTCCAATACCGCACGCCAGTCCACCTCCACACCGGAGACCCACAGCTCGGCCAGCCCTTCCAGCAGCGCCCGCCGCTCCTCATCGTCCGGTCGCAGCGCCGACACCGCAGTGACGCCGCCGCCCTGCTCGTCGGCGGCAAGGCACTCCAGCGCCATCGCGCTGAGCACGCGATCGGGGCCGAGCTCCAGGAAGCTCCTCACGCCCCGGCGGCCGAGCTCGCCGACGGCGTCGGCGAAGCGCACGGTCTCGCGCACGTGCCGCACCCAGTAGCCCGGCTCGCACAGCTCCCCGGCGAGCGCCACGGCGCCGGTGAGGTTGGAGACCAGCGGGATTCGGGGCTCGGCGAACGCCACGCCCTCCGCGACCCGCGCGAACTCCTCCAGCATCGCGTCCATCCGCGGCGAGTGGAACGCGTGGCTGACGCGCAGCCGCTTGGTCCGCGCACCCCGCTCCAACCACACGGCCTGCAGCTCGAGCACCGCGTCCTCATCGCCGGAGATCACCACCGCGCCGGGCGCGTTGACAGCCGCCAGCGCCACCCTGTGCTCCCAGCCGTCGAGGACGGTGAGCGACTCCCGCACCTCGGCCTCCGGTACGGCGAGCGCGACCATCGCGCCGCCCTGTGGCAGCGCGCCCATCAACCGGCCCCGCGCCGCCACCAGCCGGCAGGCGTCCTCCAGCGAGAAGACGCCCGCCACGTGCGCAGCCGCCAACTCCCCGATCGAGTGACCCGCCACGAAATCGGGGTGCACGCCCCAGCTCTGCAGCTGCCGGAACAGCGCCACCTCCAGCGCGAACAGCGCCGGCTGCGCGAGCGCCGTCCCGTCCAACTCGGCCTCTCCCTCGAACACCGCCTCCCGCAACGAGCGCCCCAGATGCACGTCCAGGTGGGCGCACGCCTCCTCGAACGCCGCGCGGAACACCGGCTGCGCCCCGTACAGCTCCCGGCCCATCCCCACCCGCTGCGCGCCCTGACCGGTGAACAGGAACGCGACCTTCCCGCCGCCCGCGACGGCGGCGCCGCGCGGCACACCCGGCGCGTCCTCGCCCCGTGCCAGGGCGCCGAGCCCGCTCAGCAGCTCGCCCCGCTCCCCCAGCACGACGGCGCGATGCTCCAGCGCCGCGCGGCTCGCCAGCGAGAGCGCGACGTCGAGCGACCGGTGCTCGGCGCCGACCAGGAACTCCCCAAGGCGCCCCGCCTGCGCACGCAGCGCCAGCTCGCCGCGACCGGAGAGCACCCAGGGGATGGGACCCGCCGGCGCCACGCCAGGCGCCCCATCCTCCATTCCAACCGCGCCCCGTGCCGAGCGCGCACCCTGCGCGGCCCCGGCCACACCGCCCGCCGCGCCACCCACGCCGAACGACGCTGCCACGGCACCCGCCGCCGCGGGCGCCTCCTCGACGATCAGGTGCGCGTTGGTGCCGCTGACGCCGAACGACGACACCGCCGCGCGGCGCGGGCGCTCGCCGGCGGGCCACGGCACCGCCTCGCGCAGCAGCTCGACGTTGCCCGCCGACCAGTCCACGTGCGGAGAGGGCGCGTCCACGTGGAGCGTCTTCGGCAGCAGCCCGTGGCGCAACGCCTCGACGACCTTGATCACCCCCGCCACGCCGGCGGCGGCCTGGGTGTGGCCGAGGTTGGACTTGACCGAGCCGAGGTACAGAGGATGGCCCGCGGGGCGGCCCTGCCCGTAGGTCGCAAGCAGCGCCCCCGCCTCGATCGGATCGCCCAGCGCGGTGGCGGTGCCGTGCGCCTCCACGGCGTCGATCTCGGACGGGGACAGCCCCGCGCTCTCAAGCGCGCGGCGGATGACCCGTTCCTGGGAGGGGCCGTTGGGTGCCGTCAGCCCGTTGGAGGCGCCGTCCTGGTTGGTGGCGCTGGCGCGCACCACGCCCAGCACCGGGTGGCCGTTGCGCACGGCGTCGGAGAGGCGCTCCAGCACCACGAGGCCGACGCCCTCCGACCAGCCGGTGCCGTCGGCGCCGGCCGCGAACGAGCGGCAGCGCCCGTCGGGCGAGAGCGCGCGCTGACGGCTGAAGGCGACGAACACCTCGGGGGTGGAGAGCACCGTCACCCCGCCCGCCAGCGCCA
>CAYNGQ010000283.1:0-3690 GCA_964396735.1 uncultured Solirubrobacteraceae bacterium
CACCCCGCCCATGAAGCGCGCAGCGGGGTTGCGCTTGACCAGCAGCAGCTCGAGCCCGTCGGCCTCACCGCGCAGCAGGATCACCGTGGCCGCCTGCCGCGGGAGCGTGGGCGGCCCGGGGTTGTACTCCTGGCCGGGACCGGAGCGCTCGTCGATGGGCGGGGTGCTCATCCGTTGACCCTACCGGGAGACGGCCCGATCGGTAGTCTTTGAGGCGATGACAACTCAGACACTCCAGCGCTGGATCTGCGAGTCCTGCGGCTACATCTACGACCCCGAAGAGGGCGACCCGGACGGCGGGATCCCCGTGGGGACGGCGTTCGAGGACATCCCGGACACGTGGTTCTGCCCGGTGTGCGGGGCACGCAAGCGCGACTTCACGCTGTACGAGGACTAGAACGACGCTCTCGGAGGAATCGCCCGCTGGCCCCGGCGAGTGGCGACGGCTGCTCGCACAGGACCGTGAGCACGTGTGGCACCCCTACGGGGGCCTGCCGGCGGCAACCGCCGCGTTGCCGGTCGTCTCAGCGCAGGGGGTGCGGCTGCGCCTCGCCGATGGGCGCGAGCTGATCGACGGGATGTCGTCGTGGTGGTGCGCGGTGCACGGCTACCGCCACCCGGCGCTGGACGCGGCCGTGCAGGAGCAGCTGGGAAAGATGGCGCACGTGATGTTCGGCGGTCTCACGCACGAGCCGGCGGTGCGCCTGGCGGAGCGCCTGGTGGAGATGACCCCGGAAGGCCTGGAGCGGGTGTTCTTCGCCGACTCCGGCTCGGTGGCGGTGGAGGTGGCGATCAAGATGTGCCTGCAATACCAGCGCGCGGTGGGTCGCCCCGGGCGCAGCCGGTTGCTGACGGTGCGGGGCGGCTACCACGGCGACACGTTCGGCGCGATGGCGGTGTGCGACCCGGTGGGGGGGATGCACACCCTGTTCACGGGGATCCTCCCCGAGCACCTGTTCGCCGACCGCCCCCCCGACGACCTGACGGCTTCGCTGGGCGGCTCTGGGGTATCGGGCGGCACGGCCTCGCGGGGCGGCTCTGCATCTCCCCAGGACGAGCGCTGGGAGCGGTGGGCGGCGCAGGTGCGGGAGCTGGCGGCCCTTCACTCCGACGAGCTTGCCGCGGTCATCGTCGAGCCGGTCGCCCAGGGGGCCGGCGGGATGCGCTTTCACTCCCCCGCCTGCGTGAGGCTGCTGCGCGAGGTGTGCGACGAGCACGGGCTGCTGCTGGTGGCGGATGAGATCGCCACGGGCTTCGGCCGCACGGGGGCGTTGTTCGCCTGCGAGCATGCGGGCATCAGCCCCGACGTGATGTGTGTCGGCAAGGCGCTCACCGGCGGGTACATGACGCTCGCGGCGACGCTCTGCACGCCGGACGTCGCAAGCGCGATCTCCGTGGGCGAAGGCGGGGGGCTGATGCACGGCCCCACATACATGGCCAACCCACTCGCCTGCGCTGTTGCCCTTGCATCGCTCGATCTGCTCGCCACGAGTGAGTGGCGGACGCAGGTGAAGCGCATCGAACAGAGCCTGCGCGTGGGTCTGCGGCCGGCGCGCGAGCTGCCCGGCGTCAGCGACGTGCGTGTGCTCGGTGCGATTGGAGTGGTGCAGTTGGAGGATGAGGTGGATGTTGCCGCGGCCACCGCGACCGCGGTCGATCGCGGCGTGTGGCTGCGACCCTTCCGCGACCTCATCTACACGATGCCCCCGTACGTGATCTCCGATGAGGACCTGAGTATGGTCACCAAGGCGGTGGTGGACGCTGCGCACACCGGCATCGCAATCCGTCCGATCTTGGGCTAAACTCCGATCTGGTTAGTGCATCGATTGCGTTCAGCATTCTTGAGGGGCCCGGGCAACCGGGCTCCCTCCGGTTAAGGTTGTCCCTGACGGTCGCCGGGGCCGTCCTTGCTGCGACCGCCAGGGCACCTTGCTAACGCGTAAGCCGATCGATGATCAGCAGCGCAATGAGCAGGGTGATGGTCAGTACATCGACTGCGTCCATAGTGCCTCCTTTCTCCGGGGATACGACCCCGGAATCACCCGGAGGGGAGGCGCATCGCGGCTCGAGGTCCAACCACGTTGCCGATCCTAGGCTCGGCTTGGGATGGAACGCTCGCGCGGGAGCCACTTCCGCCACGGTAGTTCTGCGCCGGCGCCGGTGAGTGCCGTCAATTCGGCCCTGGGAACGTGGACAAGCGTCGTGACTTCAACATCCCCAAGCCGCGCAATCGTGGCGCGATTGGACTCTTCCATCGCAGCGGGCAACTCCGGCCAGGGTGTGAGCACGACCGCGCGTACCTCGAGCCCCGTGGCGCGTGCGGCCTCCAGGGTGAGCAGCGTGTGGTTGATCGTGCCGAGACCGGGCGACGCGGCGACCAGCAGCGGCAGCCCCAGCCGGGCGGCGAGATCGCGCACGGTGAAGCTCTCGGCGAGCGGCACGAGCAGCCCACCGACGCCCTCGACGATCAGCACGGCGCCCCGCGCGTCGGCGTTGCGCAGCGCGTCCTGCGCGGTTGCCGCGATCCGCTCGGGATTGACGCGCTCACCCGCCAGCTCGGCGGCGAGGTGGGGTGAGACCGCGGGCCCGTAGCGCAGCGGCGCGACCTCCTCTGGCGTCATCCCGGCGACGCGTGCCAGCAGCTCGTGGTCGGGGGGCCACTCCCCGGGCGGGTCCTCCACGCCGGTCACCACCGGCTTGTGTGCGCTCACCTGCTCGCCCGCGGCGGCGATCGCCGCGAGCAAGGCTGCGCTGAGGATGGTCTTGCCCACGCCGGTGCCCGTCCCGGTGACGAACAGGCCACGCACCGCGGGGTTTACGCCGCGCGCGTGATGGCGCCGGCGCGTTCGACGTCGACGGCTCGTGGCTCGGGTCGCACCGAGACCTCCCCGACCGCATCCACCGCGGACCCCACAGCCGGCGCGCCGATCGCCGCGGGATCCAACCCCAACGCGCGGGCTGCCTCGCGCAGCACCCTGGCGGCGCGGCGCAGCTCGGCGGGGGTGTGGGAGGCCATCGCGGTGAGGCGCAGCCGGGCACTGCCCGCCGGCACCGAGGGGGCGCGGATCGCCTGCGCGAACACGCCGCGCTCCAGCGCGCCCTGGCAGAGCGCCAGCGCGTCGCGCTCGTCGCCGACGCGCAGCGGCACGATATGCATCTCGCTCTCCGGCACGTCGAAGCCCTCGGCGGCGAGCGCCGCGCGCAGGGTGCGCGCGAGCGAGCGCAACCGCTGCACGTGCGTGGGGTCGCGCTCGATCTCCTCGAGCGCCGCCAGCGCGCCCGCCACGGCCGGGGGGGCGGGGGCGGTGGAGAAGATCAGCGGACGCGCGGTGTTGATCAGGTAGCGCACCATCTCCTCGCTGGCGCACACGTACGCGCCGTAGGCGCCGAGCGCCTTGCCGAGCGTGCCGACCAGCACGTCCACCTCGCCCTCCAACCCGGCCTGCGCGACGGCGCCGCGTCCGCCCGGCCCGAGCGCACCGGTGGCGTGCGCCTCGTCGACCAGCAGGCGCGCGCCGTGGCGGCGGGCGAGCTCGGCGATCTCTCCCAGCGGCGCGACGTCGCCGTCCATCGAGAAGACCGAGTCGGTGACGATCAGCGCGCCGCGACCGTTGGCATGGCCGATCCCCCAACGCAGGTGCTCGACGTCGCAGTGGTCATAGACGAACACGTCGGCGCGCGACCGCCGGC
>CAYNGQ010000284.1:0-3650 GCA_964396735.1 uncultured Solirubrobacteraceae bacterium
GTCAGCGCCAGGTTCGTCTCCCCCGGGAGCACCCGCACAGCGAGACCGACCCCGATGAGGACCACGCCGAGGACGTTCGCGACGCTGGTCAGCATGAAGAAGGCGGCGGTGCGTCGCGCGATCTCAGCCGTCGGCATTCCGCCCCGTTTGAGCGCCCAGGCCCCAAGCGCGAGGCCACCGGCGCCGCCGGTCGGCAGGAGCGCGTTCGCGCCCATCTCGGACATCCCGATCTGGTAGCTGACGCGCCAGCTCATGCGCCTGCAGAACACCATCCGAAAGATCGCCACATACCCCAAGCCCGAGAGCACCTTCAGGCCCGCGCCAAGTACGAGCCACACCGGGTTGGCGTGCGAGAGCCGCGCGCGCAACCCGTCAAGCCCCGGAAGCAGCGTCACGACAGCAACGACGACGAGGATGACCCCCATCAAGAACAGCAGCTGCCTGTGCACCTTGCGACGACTCAGCTCCGCGGGAACCTGCAGGTCGTCCGGGAGGACACTCGCCGTCATGCGCAACCCCCGCCGCCCGCGCGCGCGCGGGCGTCCTGACCTTTGCGTCTCACAAGAGAGAGCGATGTTGGCAAACACCGTACCGGCGATTTTCGGGACGTCGATTCCAACACCGACCAGGCTACAAGCATGAGTAAAGGTGGACGATCCTCGCCTCGGATCGACACGCTCCTCCCCAGCCGGTGTTGCCGATGGCAGTAAAAAGCTGGTTCGGGAGGCCAAGTCATTGAGGCACGGCCACGGTATCTTTTGGGTAAGTCCCGGTGTTTACCAGGGCGAACCGGCCGAAGGCCGTGGAGCTCGACTGGCACCGCCTCCGCGCGACGTCGCGTGCCTCATTGACTGGCGGCGGATCGCCGCGAAGAACGGCTGGCTTGGGTCCGCCAGTTCGGCACCAAGGCACGTGGACGAAGAAGGGCACGGGTCGCAAAGCCGCGATGAGCGTGGCAAAGACGCGCGCTCGGCTCGGCTTGTACTCGCCGTACGGCCCAGGCGCCAAGAAAGATCGGCCGCGGCGAGGAGACGCCGCCCTCGCGCCGGCCGCGCGGCGCACCACCGGACGCGTAGCGTCAACCCTCGCCAGTCGGACGGGCCGCTCGGGGGATCGCCCCTCTGGGCGGCTTCACCCGTTCCGGCGGCACAGGGGCGTTCGGCTCGGCTGGCCGGCCTCGAAACCCCGGCCGCGCCGCCGATCGGCGGCGATCCGTGGCCGCGACTGTCGCCCCGGCGCCCTTTTGAAAACTCTAGGGAAAACTGTCCGGATGGCGAGACCCAGACTCGAACTGGGGACACCACGATTTTCAGTCGTGTGCTCTACCAACTGAGCTATCTCGCCGGGAGCTTGATGCTAGCTGACGCCGAACTCCGCGACCAGCGCGGCGTAGGTCCGGCGCAGCCCCTCGGCGATCGGGACCTCCGCGCGCCAGCCGAGCTCCCGCTCGGCGCGGGAGACGTCGAGGCAGCTGTGCTGCAGCTCGCCGGGGCGCAGGTCGGCGAGCTCTGGCTCCAGCTCGCTCCCCGCCGCCTCGCGCAGCGCATTCCAGACGGTCGTGACGTCGGTCTCCACCCCAGTGGCGACGTTGAACGTGCCGCGCCGGCCGGAGGCGGCGAGCAGCGCGCGGACGACGTCCTCGACGTACACGTAGTCCCTGGTGGGCGCGCCGTGGCCGTACAGGGTGGGCGCCTGGCCGACGTGCAGGCGGTGGCTGAAGATCGCGACCACGCCGGCCTCGCCGTGGGGGGATTGGCGGGGGCCGTAGACGTTGCCGAGGCGGCACACCGCGTGGGGCACGCCGGAGGAGAGCGACCAGGTGTTGACGTACGCCTCGGCCGCCCACTTCGAGGCGCCGTAGGGGGAGAGCGGAGCGGGGATGCGCTCCTCGGGGGTGGGCATCGGCGCCTCGTCCCCGTACAGCGCTCCGCCGGTGGAGGTGAACACGACCGGCACCCCCAGGTGCCCGGCGACGTCGACCACGTTGAGCGTGCCCTGCACGTTGACCTCGCAGTCGCGGCCCGGGTCGGCCACGGAGGCGACCACGCTGGCCTGCGCGGCAAGGTGGAAGATCGCGCGTGGGGCCTCCTGTTCGACCGCGGCGTACAGCGCCGCGCGGTCGGTGATGTCAAGCGTGTGCAGCTGCGCTCCCTCAGCGACGTTCTGCGCGCTCCCCGAGGAGAGGTCGTCGACGACGCTCACCTGATAGCCGTCGGCCAGCAGGGCGTCCACTAGGTGGGAGCCGATGAAGCCGGCTCCGCCGGTGACGAGCGCGCGATTGGACACGACCGGAAATCTATTTGAAAGAAGAGGGCCCGGCTCGCCGGCCTCTGCGCCACCCTCTACCTTGCCGGCGCCGGCTCTTGCGGCGAGGCGGCTCGCTCCAGTAGCCGCTCGACGACTTCGATCGTCTCGTCGATCTGCTCGAGCGCCTGCGGCTCCTCGTGGCAACCCAGCAGATAGCGACGCAGCGTTGCCAGCACCCGGCGGGCGATCACGATCGCCGCGCGCTCTCGCTCGGCGTCGATCTCGCCGCGCTCCCTGAGCTTCGCCATGCGGCGCAGCGCCGGCAGGATCACCTCCTCCGGCAGCGCGGTCGCCGCCACACCGTCCTCGATCGCCTGGGCGATCGCCCCCTCGGCGGTCTCCGCGTCGCCGCGCTCCAATGCTGCGAAGTAGCTCTCCAGCACAACCTCCAGCAGCGCCTGCGGGTCGGAGCGCAGCTGCTCGCGCGCATCGGGGCCGGAGCTCGAAAGGACCTCCAGGAAGGTATCGAGCAGCACCGGGTCGAAGTGGCGCCCGCGCTGCTCGCGCATCAGCTCAACCGCCTGCTCGAGCGTGTACGCGGAGCGGTAGACGCGATCACTGGTGAGCGCATCGAATACATCCGCCACCGCCACGATCCGACCCTCGATCGGAATCGCCTCGCCGGCGAGGCCGCGCGGGTAGCCGCTGCCGTCCCACTTCTCGTGATGGCTGAGCGCGATCGTCGCCGCCAAGTCGAGGATCGAGGAGGAGGAGCCGCGCAGCAGCCGGTGGCCCTCCTCGGCGTGGGTCTCCACGATCGCGCGCTCCTCGGCGGTGAGCGGGCCGGGCTTCAGCAGGATCGCATCGTGGATCGCCACCTTGCCGACGTCGTGCAGTGGCGCCGCATAGCCGAGCCGCTCGCACAGTTCGCTGTCGAGGCCGGCCTGCTCGGCCAGCAGCGTCGAGAAGCGCCCGATGCGCTCGATGTGCGCGCCGGTGTCCTCGTCGCGGAACTCGACCGCCATCGACAGCCGCCGCACGGTCTCCGACTGCGCGATCTCGAGCTCGGTGAGCGCCCTGTGCAGCTCCCCGGAGCGATCGTCGATCTCCTGTTCGAGCGCGGCGCGGCTGCTTGCCCCGGCCCGCCAGCCGAGCAGACCGGCGCAGGCGACAGCCACCGCGAGATAGATAGCCGTGAGCGCGGCTTCGTCGGCGAGGATCGCTCCGAGCGCGGCGAGCAGCAGCAGCGCCGTCGGCGGCGCCCACAGCAGCAGCGCGCGGAGGCGAGTACGGGTCGAATCTTCGGTAGCCGATCGCTTCCCCACGCGTCCGAGGTTACTCCACGTCGCGGGCGTTCCCATAGGTTTTGGCTCTCTCGCACGCGGGTGATCGGCAGGCGGCGT
>CAYNGQ010000285.1:0-5938 GCA_964396735.1 uncultured Solirubrobacteraceae bacterium
TCGATCACGTTCGACCCCGCGAGCGCCTTCGCCAGCGCGTGCCCGCGTCCAATCAGCGACTGCGGCGGGCAGCCTTTGGGCCCCTGGGCCTGCAGGCGAGCGGCGCTGCAGCTGCGCAGGCTCGGCACTTCGAGCGTCAGCCCCGCGGGGAGGCTGAGCACCGAGCGGTGCACCGGCGAGGGTACGCCCTGTTCGCCG
Source organism: uncultured Solirubrobacteraceae bacterium (assembly GCA_964396735.1). GTDB lineage: Bacteria > Actinomycetota > Thermoleophilia > Solirubrobacterales > Solirubrobacteraceae > Palsa-744. The sequence continues at coordinate 199 of CAYNGQ010000285.1, forward strand.
CCCGTGTACTGGATCGCAAGCGTCAGCGCGCCCTTGGCGCCCGGCCGGTTGGGGGAGAGCGTGGGCGCGAGCGTCGCGGAGGTTTCCGGTGACGGCAAGGCGGCGAATGTGGCAGGGGCCGCGCCGGCGGAGAGCGTGGGTGTGAGCCCGGCGGAGGTTGCTTCCGGCGCGGCTGCGATTCGCGCCGCGCCGGAGGCACTCACCCGCACGGGCGCTACCAACGCCGCGCAGATCGTCAGAGTCACAGCGAGTGTGCAGGCAGGCCTCGTTGTGATCGCGTGTCGGGTCCCTGGGTTTGGGCTCTCTGCTTCTGTCCCTCTGCGAGTCATCGCCTTCCCATACCTCCCCGCACAGTGTCCTAATACTCTAGCACAGTATCAAACTTCCTGACGTCTGCTCCGCGAGGTGAGCGCTGCCCGCCGCTCCGCGCCTTAAGCTCTCGCGGGTGCACCACCCGATCTCCTACTTCCAGGCGATCGTCCTCGGCCTCACGCAGGGGATCGCCGAGCCCTTTCCGATCTCGAGCCTCGGGCACGCGGTGGTGCTGCCGCGGCTGTTCGGGTGGAACATCCACCAGAACGACAAATTCTTCCTCACCTTCCTCGTCGCCACCCACTTCGCCACGGCGCTCACGCTGCTGCTGTTCTTCGTGCGCGACTGGATCAAGATCGTCGGCGGCATCCTGCGCTCGCTGCGGGTGCGCAAGCTTCGCGAGGACGACGTCTACGCGCGCCTCGGCTGGCTGCTGATCGTGGGCACGGTGCCCGCCGGCATCCTTGGACTGGCGCTGCAGGAATCGCTGCGCAAACTGTTCGCCTCCGCCGCGATCGCCGCCGCCTTCCTGATCGTCAACGGGATCGCGCTGCTGATCTTCGAGCAACTACGCAAGCGCCCCCCCAAGCCCGACGACTACCTCGGCGACGGCGACGCCCGCATCGCCAAGCTCAGCTGGCGCCAGGCGATCGCGATCGGCACCTCACAGGCCGCGGCGCTGATCCCCGGCATCTCGCGCTCGGGCTTCGCGATGGGAGGCAGCCTGCTCGCGGGGCTCTCCAATGAGGACGCCGCCCGTTACTCCTTCCTGCTCGCCACCCCCGTGATCCTCGCCGCCGCCGCGCTGAAGCTGCCCGAACTGCTCGGCGCGCAGGGCGACGGCGTGCGCGGCCCGGCGCTGGTCGCCGGACTCTGCGCCGCTCTCACCACGTTTCTGGCGGTGAAGTTCCTGCTGAGGTTCTTTGAGACCAACCGGCTGAGCCCGTTCGGGATCTACTGCATCGCCTTCGGCACGATCTGCACGGTCGCGTTCGTGGTTTGACCGACGGCTGCGCCGCTGTGCCCCGGATACGCTGAAGCGAGCGATGCCACGCACCCCACCACTGCCGAAGACCCCGCAGCGCATGTTCGAGACTCGCAGCCAGGCGTGGCGCGAGGTGGGGCTCGAGGAACAGGTCAGCACCCACGAGCTCAAACGCGCACGGGTCGAGGGGCTCGTGCTGGCGGTGCTGTTCGTGGCCGTGGTCGTGCTCTACAACCATCGCGCCTCCCTCTTCGGCGTCAGCCGGGCGAAGACGCCGGGGGCCGACAGCGCGGTGCAGATCGCCACCGTGGTCATGCTGTTGATCCTCGGCTGGGGGGTGGCGCGCGACGCCGGCCGCGCGCTTGCCCCGGCGCTCTTTCGGCGGATGGACCCCGCCACCGCGGGAACGGTCGGCTTCCTGATCCGGTTGGTGACGATCGTGGTGGCGCTGATCGTTGGGTTGAGGGTTGCGGGCGTCGAAGAACGCACGCTGGCGCTCGGCGGTGCGTTCACGGCGGTGGTGCTCGGGCTGGCCGCACAGCAGACGCTCGGCAACCTGATCGCGGGCACAGTGCTGCTCAGCGCCGGTCCCTTCCGCGTGGGCGACCACGTGCGCCTGCAGGGTGGTCCGCTCGCGGGCCAACTGGAGGGGGTGGTCAGCTCGCTTGGGCTGCTCTACACCACGTTCGCCACCGATGAGGGCTCGGTGCTGGTGCCCAACAGCGTGGTGCTCAACGTGGCGCTTCACACCGGCCGGGGTCGCATCGGCGCGCGGCGCTCACGAGCCGCGGGTGTCCGCGGCAATCCGCAGGAGCCGGCCGCAGACGCATCTGAGACGCCGGCCGAGAGGCCGAGCGAGAAGCAGACGAGTGTCGCCGGCTACCGCGCCCCGCCGCCACCCACGCCGTAGCGCAGCAGCAGGTACTCGGCGCTCTCCAGCGCCTCGTGCAGTTCCAGCTCGACCGGCGGGTCGAGCTCCGGCCCGCACACGATCCGCAACGACGCCTGCGGGTCGGCGCCTCCGCCGAGCTTGGGGGCAAGTGTGAGAAACAGCTCGTCCACCAGCCCGGCGGCCAGCAGGGCGCCGTTCAGGTGGGGGCCCCCCTCGCACATCACGGTCTGCACTCCCCACCGGGCGTGCAGCTCGGCGAGCGCGGCCCGCAGATCGAGCTGTCCCTCGCGGGCCGCGCGCACGTACTCGACGGGAGCAACGCTCGCGGGCAGCTCCCCCGCCGGCGAGGGCGTGAGGATCACGACTCGCGCGTCGGGCTCCCCGAGCAGCGGGACGCTCTCGGGGGAGAGCTCGAGGCCGGCGGAGATGATGCAGGCGAGCGGTTCCGCCGTCAGCCCCCGCTCCAGGCGCAGCCGCCGCTGCGATTCGTCTTTCACCAGCCGGCGGTAGCGCTCGGCGCGTGCGGTGCCGGCGCCGACCAGCACCGCGTCGACGGCGGTGCGCAGCGCGAGGAAGAGCTCTTTGTCGGCGCGGTTGCCGATCGGCCCCGAGCGTCCCCCCAGGGTGGCGCGCCCGTCGGCGGTGGACGCCATATTGAGGAACACGCGCGGGCGCTCCCCCACAGGCCGGGCCGGCGACCTCGGGTCCCACAACCGCAGGCGCTCGACGGCCTGCGCGGCGCTCAAGTGTCGCCCCGCGGACTCGCCGGTCAAAGACGTGAGCATCGCTGGGGCGGGGGCGCTGGGGTCAGAGCTCATCGACCCACCCTAGCCACGGCAACATCTGGAGAACACATCCGCTGCGCTACCTGCTACCGTCGTGACCGATTGGGCCGGGCAAATAACCGGCATAAAGCAGTGCAAGCTCTCGCAGGTCGAAGCTCTTCGCAGCATCCTCCGCGCAGCAGCACGCACGAATCGTGGAGGAATGTCACATGCCTACTGGCACAGTGAAGTGGTTTAGCGACGACAAGGGATTCGGCTTCATCACCCCGGATGACGGGGACAAGGATCTGTTCGTCCACCACACCGGAATCAATGGCGAGGGCTACCGCTCGCTCCAGGAGGGCGCCAAGGTGTCCTACGACCCGGAGCAGGGCGACAAGGGGCCGAAGGCCGTCAACGTCCAGGCGATCTGAGTCGCGAAGCGTCAGTTCGCCGGTCGCTCGTGTGCCGCGCCCTGACGGGGTGTAGTTCGCAAGACGAGGATCGTCAGACCATCGACATAGAGCAGTAACCTTGGGGGGTCCGGTCGTTGCCGGGCCCCCTCTGGTATGTCGACCGACGCAACCACATTTCCCCTGCGGGACACGCTGCTCGACGACCCCGCCGACGTCGCGCGCAGGGGCACATCCTCGAGCAAGGCGAGCGCCTCCAAGCGCGGGCGCGCCGGCGCGCAGGCGCGCACCCGCAGGGAGACGGCGATCGGAGCGGCGGTGCTGGTCTGGATCGGCATGTGCGTGCTGCTGATCGTGCTCGCTGCCGCCGACCGCCCGAGCTTCCTCTCCTCGCCATCCCACTATGGCTTCTTCCCCCACTGGCTGGCCGGCCCGCTGGGTGGTTTGTGGCCATGGTTTACGCGCAGCCCGCGGGCAACCAAGGCGCTGCTGACGGGGGCGCTGGTGACGATGTACGTGGCCTACGTGGTGGGCCTGCGGTATGTGCCGCTGCTGCGGGCGCGCTGGGCGATCGCGACGATCGTCGGGGTTCACGTGCTCCTCCTGCTCTCGCCGCCGCTGTCGCTGACAGATGTATTCAACTACATCAACTACGGGCGTATGGGGATGCTGCACGGCCTCGACCCCTACACCACGATCCCAGCCCTCGGGCCCCACGGCGACCCCAGCTACGCGCTCAGCAACTGGCATCAGCTGCTCACCCCTTACGGTCCCCTCTTCACGCTGATCACCTACGCGGTGGTGCCGCTCGGGCTGGCGGGCTCGCTGTGGACCTTCAAGGCCCTGCTGATGGTGCTAAGCCTCGCCACTATCCTGCTGGTGTGGCGGTGCGCGCGTCTGCTCGGCCGCGACCCGGTGGCGGCGATCGTGCTGGTGGGCCTCAACCCGCTGATCCTCGTGTGGGGCCTCGGAGGCGACCACAACGACTTCTTCATGATGTTCTGCATCACGCTCGCCTTCTACCTGCTGCTGCGCGCGCGTGCTCCCGGGATCTCCCCGGAGCTCTCATCCACACAGACCTTGTCTGCACCGGCTTCCACCGCCGGCGCCTCCGCAGATCCTTTGGCTGCGCTGGCCGCCGGAATCGACGGTTCGGAGGGTGTCCCGCCCGAACACAGGGTGCTGTGGGCGCGGGTGCGCGCGTGGCTGTGGCCGCCGGCGGCGCCGGAACTGGCGGCCGGGGTGGCGCTGGCGGCGGCGATCGCGCTGAAGGCCTCGGCGGCGATCCTCGTCCCGGTGATCCTGGCGGGACTGCTCAGGGCTCCGCGCCGGCTGGCGCAGGTGGTGTTGGGGTTGATCGCGGGAGCGATCGTGCTGACGGTGTGCACAGTGGTTGCGTTCGGGATGCACCTGCCCGACCTCGGCGCCCAGGGCCACCTGGTGATCCCGATGGGCCTGCCCAACCTGCTTGGCCTCGTGCTGGGCCAGGGCGGGGTGACGGAAACGATGCGCGGCATGCTCAGCGTGGTGCTGGTGCTCGCGGTGGCCGGCTGCAGCGTGTTGGCGTGGCGCCGACGGGACGCGTTGACGGCGTCCGGCTGGGCGACGATGGCGCTGCTGCTGACGTTGACCTGGGTGCTGCCGTGGTATGTGCTGTGGGTGCTGCCGCTGGCGGCGCTATCGCGCTCGCGGGCGCTGCGCACCACGGTTGTGGTGTTCGGGGTCTACCTGTTGCTCACGTGGATGCCGCTCGCCACCGGGTTGGACAACGCGCTCGGGATCCGGCCGACGACGACATTGCTGGGGCAGCAGAACCAGCGCTACGTCCGCGGCTTGCTGAACTGATCGGCGTCGATCAGTGGTGTCTCAGTTTGGGGGTATAACCACTGACTGGACCTGTGGATAGCAACGAGATGACAGCTATGAGAGGTCCAGCAGCTGGTTGGTGAGCCCAAATGCACTTATGCGGCGTCTCGTCGGCCCTGCGGGTCCCGGCCAAATTGGGGCACTTACCCGTCGATCGGGCCTGCCCCTGCCGCGCCGGGAGGTCCACCGACTGCGCTGACGCGCTCCTCGCCCTCCGGGGCGTGCCCGTCGCGGCCGACGTAGCCGTCCTTGCCGCCGGCGCACAGGTAGATCGCGTCGCCGTCGCCGAGGTTGCGCACGCGGCGCACGGTGGGGGCGTCGACACGCGCGAAGCTGCCCTCCCCGAGGCGGTGCACGGTGCCGTCGCCGAACTCCATCTCGATCGTGCCGCGGTGCACGAAGTACAGCTCCTCCTGGGTGTCGTGGTAGTGGCGCCCGGTCTGGTAGCCGGCGGGCATGACGATCGCATTGACGCCGAACGCGGTGACGCCGAGGCCCTTGCGCACCT
>CAYNGQ010000286.1:0-15086 GCA_964396735.1 uncultured Solirubrobacteraceae bacterium
TACTTCGCGACCTCCAAGCTCTCCCGCGGCTGGCGGGCGGATCGGCGGGAGCGTGCGCGCGGGAGCGCGCTGGGGGCCAGCCCCAACCTGCGCATGCTGCTCTACACGGTAGTGCTCGCGGGCGTGGTGATCGGAGCGGTCGAGGTGGGTCTGCCCGCGCTGTCCGTGCAACAGGGCGCGCGCTGGTCGTCGGGCCCGCTGCTCGCCCTGTTCAGCCTCGGCAGCATGATCGGCGGCCTGATCTACTCCGCCAGGAGCTGGGCGCTTGAGATCGGCCGGCGCTACAGCGCGATCCTGATGGCGATGGCGATCGCGGTGGCGCCGCTGATCGCGGTGCACGCGCTCGCCCCCGTGTTCGCCCTCACCGTGCTCGCCGGGCTCTGTTTGGCGCCGATGATCTCCTGTCAATTCTCGCTCGTCGGGGCGCTCGCGCCGGAGGGTACCGTCACCGAGGCGTTCACCTGGCATCGCGCCGCCACGGTGGCCGGCATGGCCGGGGGGTCGGCGCTGGGAGGGTCGCTGATCGACGCCCATGGCCCCAGCGGCGCTTTCGCGCTGGGTTGCGTGGGCGTGGCGGCGGCCGCGGCGCTGGCGGTGGTGGGCCGCCGGCGCATCACACCCGTCGCCCCCGGCATGATCGCATCGGGGCCGCCGGCGGTGGAGGGGTTGGCGCCGCCCGCGGCCATCGAGGGGCTGGCGGCGGTCGCGGTGGCCGAAGGGCCGGTGCCGTTCAAGCTGGCCGCCGAGGCGGTGGCGCTGGCCGTGGAAGCGCTGTCACAGGCGGGCGAGGACTCGCCCGCCTACACGGCCGAGCGGCCCGCACGGGTCATGCTTGCAGCCGAGGCAGTGGCGCTTGCAGCAGAGGCGGTGGCGCAGAGCGCCGTCTGAGATGGCGGGGCGCCAGCGCCGCCCCCACGGGGGTGGTCTTCGTGAGGCGGGCATACACCAGCAGCCGTTCGGCGGCGCTGAACGGGGGCGTGCAGGCGGAGAGCACGAGGCGGCTGTAGCGGGCGTGGCGAATCGCGGCGTACACGTCGGTGGGGAGCACGCTGCGCTGCCCGATCACCGTGTAGAGGAAGTGCGCGTACGGCATGTTCACCAGGATCCGATCGCCGCGGCGCAGCTCGTCGATGTGGCGGAAGGGCGCGAGGAAGGTGGTGCGGTGGCCGGCGATCGCGGTGGTGGCACCCAAACCGGGGAAGCGGGTGCCCGGGTAGATGCTCTGCGTATAGATCCCCGGCCCCTTCTCCAGTTCTTCGGTGCCGGTGCCGTACACCAGCACGAAGTCGGCGCCGATCCGCGGGATGCGGATGCTGCCCACGGCGCTGCCGAGCGGGGCGTGGCGCGCGAGCTCGCTCGCGAGGAAGGAGATGCGCCGGCGCTCGTCCACGAGCGCCAGCAGGCGCGCGTTCTCCCGCGCGGTGGGCTTGGCGTGTTCGAGCGTGCGCAGCGTGCCCCGCAGCTGGTCTTGCTGCAATTTGGCGTACAACGCCGAGAACGGCTCCTGCCACACGAGCGTGACGCCCACGTCGATCAGCGCCAGCACCCCCAGGACGATTAGCATCGTCGAGAGCGCTCGCAGCGCGCGGCGCACGCGCGCGGGGCCCCGCCGGCCGTGCACGGGGGGGTTGGTGAAGAGGATCTCGGACACGATCGGTCGACCCCGGACACGGGTGTTGTCGAGGTGATCTGATACCAGACTACCCGGGGCGGACGCCGGATCGGGGGCGAGGTCAGGTCACATTGCCCGGGTGCTCACCGTCGCAGCGCGGACTCGGTGCCGCCCAGCGACCCGGGTCCAGCATAGGACAGCGGCCCGCGGATCTTGATCGGCTCGCGATCGTCCGGCCACCCCCGCGGCTCGCCGGCGTCGTCTGCGCCGGCCTCGCTGGGGGCGAGCGCGACCAGCAGCGCTGCCGCGAGGCAGCCGAAGGCGACGCTCCACAGCACCGCGCCCGCCAGTCCGATGCGCCCGCCGGCGAGCAGCAGCAGGGCGGTGTGCGCCACGCCTCCCAGCTCCAGATCGAGCTGCTGGGCGTAGAAGGCCACCAGCAGCGCGAGCGGCACCACGCCGAGCGCGACCAGCACGAGCGCCGGGAGGCGGCCCCCGCCGCCGCGCCCACCGGCGCTCCACGAGGGTGGCGCCGCGGCGAGCACCAGCCACAGGTGCAAGGCTGGCAGGAGCAGCAGCGCGGTGAGCGGGTCGAATGCCCACACCACCACGGTGAGCCCGCTCAGCACCAGCAGCATCCCGAGCGCGGCGGCGTCGGTGCGCGGGCGCACCGGCAGCTCGAGCCGGCGCATCAGCGCGGGCCACGCCAGCCAGGCGAGCACCAGCACGAGCGCGCTCGCCAGCACCGCCTCCAGCGCGTGGCTGTCGAACGGCAGCGCCGCTTCGGAGACGGGTGGGCGCGGGGCGGGGATCGCGCCGAGCGAGCCCAGCAGCTTCGCGAACACCGCGCAGATCAGGAATGGAAGCGCGCACGCCAGCGCCCACACCACCCAGCGCCCGACCGATTGATCGGAGGCACCGGCGGGACCCGGTCCTCCGGACCGCCTCCCGCCGGCCTGGGTGCGCCCACGCCGCCGGCGCAGGCGCGCGAGGCCGTCCCCGAGCACCGCCAGCGCTGGCAGCAGCAGCGCCGCCACCAGCAGCCGCAGCGCCCACGCGGGGATCGCCTTCTGCTCGATCGGCAGCCCCGTTTCGAGGCTCCCATTCGCCCCGTCGCCGCCGATTTCGGGCCCGCCGTCCAGCGCATACACGGCGGCGAGCGCCCCTCGCCCGAGCGCTTCCAGCCGTGCCGCGCTCACCGGTTGGCCGGTCGCGGGAGGCAGTTCGCCGCCGGCACCCACCAGCACCGCGGGCAACCCGCTGGCCCCGAGTGGGCCCTGTTCGCCGCCGGTGAGCGGGAAGGCCAGGTGCGCGAGCTGGGTGAGCGTCCCCGGCGCGCCGGTGGCCCCCCCCGCCTGCTGGGCGACCGCCGCCGCGACGGTGCTCTGCAGCAGCGCCGGCGCCGAGCCGGCGGAGGCCGCGAACGAGGCCACCTCCGGCCCGGAGGCGCGCGTGCCCGCGAGATCGCCGAGCACCAGCGCGGCGTCGAAGCGACCGCCCAGGATTTCGCTCGCGTGCGCCGCGAAGTCGGCGGCTCCCCCGTTGCCGCCCGAGCCGCCGCTGGTGGAGACCAGCACGATCGCGCGCTGCGTCTCTCCCGCGGAGAGCACCCGCGCGAGTTCGAGCAGCGCCGCCGTGGCGGACAGTTCCGCCTCCGCGCCTCGGCCGGCGGCGTCGCGGTGGGCGAGGATCACGAGCGGCGTCCCAGCGGTGGTGCCCGGCCGCTGTGCGATCACAGTGGTGAGGGTGCGCTCCCCTTCGATCGTCTGGGCGCGCACGGTGCGCGTGCTCACCGCGAAGCCGCCCTTGGCGGCGCTCCCCAGCTCACGCAGCGTCTGCGCCACATACGCGGCGAGCCGCTGGTCGCCCGCGCTGCCGGGGCGGCGTTCGGGAAACTGCCGGGCGAGCCCTTGCAGGGTGGCGAAGGCGCGCGCGCCTTCGAAGGCGTCGGGAGCGAGGTTGGAGCTCAGCGGCGCAGTGCGCCCGGTGAGCGAAAACCCCGCGATCACCAGCGCGAACAGCAGGGGGAGGAAGGCTGCGCGGTAGATGCGTCCGTTGAGCACGCTGGCGAAACCATAACGCCAGCCACGCTCCGCGGGTACGCGGTGCGCGACCCATCCGGCGCAGCCCATCCAAACTATCCATATTCCCAGGCCACCACGGGCGTCTCGAGCCCCGCGCCCACCGCGGGTCCGCACCCGGGGCGCCTGAGGTATCGGTATCGTGCGCGCGTGCTCCAGCCCGTCGCCGTCGGAACGAAGACGCTCGCCGATTACACCCATATCTGCGGGCGCGACCTGATCGATGAGATCCGCGAGCTGGCGGAGCCGCTGAAGGGCAGCCGCGTGGTGCACGTCTCCGCGACCGCGTTCGGCGGCGGCGTCTCGGAGATCCTCTACACGCTGGTGCCGCTGATGCGCGACGTGGGCCTCGAATGCGAGTGGCAGGTGATCTACGGGCGCGAGGAATTCTTCAACGCGACCAAGCTGATGCACAACGCCCTGCAGGGGGCGCCGGAGGACCTCGACGAGGAGCAGTGGGAGACTTGGAGGCGCTACAACGAGATGAACGCGCGCGAGCTGTCGGGCGGGTGGGATGTGTGCCTCGTGCACGACCCCCAGCCGGCGGCGCTGCAGCAGCTGGCGCCGGGCAAGGCGAAGGGCTGGGTGTGGCGCTGCCACATCGATCTCTCCACCCCCAACCCGGAGACGATCGCCCACCTGCTGCCCTACATCGAGGACTATCCCGAGTCGCTGTTCCACATGCGCGAGTACGTGCCGCCGGGGATGAACGGCCACGTCAACATCGTGCCGCCGGCGATCGACCCGCTGACCCCGAAGAACATGGGGCTGTCCCCGGAAGACGCCGCGTACGTGTGCGGCCAGTTCGGGATCGACGTGGACCGGCCGCTGATGTGCCAGGTGTCGCGCTTCGATCCATGGAAGGACCCGTTAGGTGTGATCGACGCCTACCGCATGGTGAAGGAGCGGATCCCCACAGCCCAGCTGGCGCTGGTCGGGTCGATGGCCAGCGACGACCCCGAGGGGTGGGACTTCTTCAACGCCACGATCGCCCACGCCGACGGCGACCCCGACATACACATCCTCAACAACTTCAACAACGTCGGCGCGATCGAGGTCAACGCGTTCCAGTCGCACTCCGACGTGTTGATCCAGAAGTCCACCCGCGAGGGCTTCGGTTTGACGGTGTCGGAGGCGATCTGGAAGGCGCGCCCGTTCATCGGCGGCAACGTCGGCGGGATCCCGCTGCAGGTGGAGGACGGGGTCACCGGCTTTCTTGTCTCCAGCACCGAGCAGTGCGCCGAGCGCGCCTACGAGATCCTCGAGGATCCCGCGCTGGGCAAGTCGCTGGGCAAACGCGGCAAGGAGCACGTGCGCGCCAACTTCCTCACGCCGCGCTACCTTCGGGACTACTTGAAGATCTTCAACGAGCTACGAGAGTCATGAGCGAGGCACCGGCACAGCGAGCCCCGCTGGTGCTGGTGAGCAACCGGGGGCCGGTGACCTTCCAGCCGGGCGGCGAGGTGCAGCGCGGCTCGGGTGGACTGGTGACGGCGCTGACCGGGCTGGCGTCTCACCGCGAGGCGGTGTGGATCGCCTCGGCGATGAGCGAGCAGGATCTGGAGGTCTCGCTCAGCCACGGCGGCCGCGCTTTCCCCGTGCGCTCGCCCGCGGGCGAAGAGTTCCAGGTGCGCCTGGTGGCGAGCGACCCCGGGGCGTACGACCGCTTCTACAACGTGTTCGCCAACCCGATGCTGTGGTTCATCCAGCACTACCTATGGGATCTCTCCAACGCCCCGGATATCCGCCGCCACGAGATCGAGGCGTTCGAGTTCGGCTACAACGTCGTCAACGAGGATCTCGCGCGGGCGGTGGTGGAGGAGCTCGAGGGGGCGAGCGAGCCGGTGGTGATGGTGCACGACTACCACCTCTACACGCTCCCCGACCTCGTGCGCAGAGCGCGCCCGGACGTGTTTTTGCACCACTTCATCCACATCCCCTGGACGCAATCGGACGCGTGGCGGGTGCTGCCCTCGCGGATCCGCGAGGAGATCTTCGCGGGTCTGCTGGCGAACGACATCATCGGCTTCCACACGCGCTCCTACCGGCGCAACTTCCTGCAGTGCTGCCAGGACCTGATGGACCTCGAGGTCGACCACGAGCAGGGGCTGGTGCGCTACGGCGAGCGTGAGGTGTGGGTGCGGGCCTACCCGCTGCCGATCGACCACCGCGCGACGCGGCGCATCTCCCAGGGCGCGCGCGTCAAGGAGCTCGAGGGCGAGCTGCTGGCACGCCGGCGGGACTTCCTGATCCTGCGCGTCGACCGCGCCGACCTGTCGAAGAACGTGCTGAGGGGCTTCTCGGCGTTCGACCTGTTCCTCGAGCAGCACCCCGAGTTCTCCGAGCGCGTGACGTTCGTCGCGCAGCTGATGCCCTCGCGCACGGACGTGCCCCAGTACGCCGAGTACCTGGAGCGGATCGAGGCGCTGGTGGCGGTCGTCAACCACCGTCACGGCACGCCCGACTGGATGCCGATCCAGCTGAAGCTGCGCGACGACCTGGAGGAGGCGATGGCGGCGTACAAGCACTACGACGTGCTGCTGGTCAACGCGATGTTCGACGGCATGAACCTCGTCGCCAAGGAGGGCCCTTTGGTCAACGAGCGCGAGGGGGTGTCGATCCTCTCCGAGAACACCGGCGCGCACGAGGAGCTGGGGGAGTATGCGCTGTCGGTCAACCCGTTCGACATCCAGGAGCTGGCGGACTCGATCTACGCGGCGCTCACGATGGCGCCCGCCGAGCGCCGCCGCCGCGCGCAGGGACTGGCGGAGATCGTCACCTCGCGCGATCCCGGCGACTGGATCGACGAGCAGCTGGCGGACATCCGCGCGAAGGGGCTGCCGCGGTAGGGAAAGATGGGATGAGGACCCCGCCCGCCGAGCGGGCGGGTCTGGATGGGTCGCGTGATTCGGTCCCAAGGCCGCTGTCACGGAAACGAAGGCGCTCTGTGTGGCCCTGTTATCATCCGCGCCCGTTCGCATGACCCTGCCTGCACCCACATACGATCTGGTTCTGCTGCTCGACGCCGAGGCGGAGGAGCCGGCGCGCGCGAAGATCCTGGCGGACGCCCGCGAGGCGATCGCGGCGCAGGGAGAGCTGCTGCGCGACGACGATTGGGGGGACCGGGCGCTGACCTACCCGATCGCTCACAAAGCGACGGCGAAGTACCACCTGCTGCAGTTCCACGCTGGCTCTCCGGAGCTGCTGAGCGGCCTCGACCGCACCTTGCGGATCGCCGACGAGGTGGTGCGCTTCCGGATCGTCAAGCTGAAGCCGGGCACCCCGGACGCGCCGGACATGAGCGCCCCGGGCGCGAGCGCTGTGGTTGCGCCCGCCGCGCCCACGCCCGAGCCGGTTGTCGCAGCTGAGCCTGGCTAGACTCCAACACGTGAACCGGCTGGAGAGCAGCGATCAGTCGATGAGAGGGTGGCGCAGGCGGCCGAAGGCCGGCGAGCCGGGCCCATCTTCTTCGATCCCCCGCTCGGACGTGCTGAGGGCGTCCCCGCCGATGTTCGAGTCGCGCCTCTTGGACTTCTTCTCGCGCGTGCACCCCGCGGTGCCGCCGCTGTTGTTCATGCCGGTGATCGTCGTGATGGCGGCCTGGAGCCTCGCGCAGCAGAGCGTGGCGGTGACGGTGGGCCTCGCGGTGGCCGGGTACGCCCTGTGGACGCTGTTCGAGTACTGGCTGCACCGGCTGGTGTTCCACTTCGAGCCCGACCATGGCCTCGGCGCGCGCCTGCACTGGATCATCCACGGCATCCACCACGAGCACCCCAACGACCCGCTGCGCCTGGTGATGCCGCCGGCTGTGAGCGTGCCGCTGGCGGCGATCGTGTTCGGCGTGCTGTATCTGATCTGCGGCGAACGCTACGCCCCCGGGCTGGCGGTGGGCTTCTTCACGGGGTATGTGGTGTACGACATGCTGCACTACTACCTGCACCACTTTGCCCCCAAGGGGCGCGTGGGGCGGATGCTGCGCGAGCGCCACATGCGCCACCACTTCCAGGACGACACGCGCGGCTTCGGGATCAGCGCGCCCTACTGGGACGAGGTGTTCCGCACCTCCCCGCGCAGCCGCCGAGACTCCGAGTAAATCTCGCAACGAGCGGGATCGGACGCCGTCGAGCAGGAATCCCGCCCGCGGGCGCCTCTACACTCGGGGACTTCATCTGGAGAGAAGAGACGATGACAGGCCCCGCGATTGAGGGGTGTGAGACAGACAGCCGAAAGGAAGAAGCCGTGGCCGCGACCAACATCAACCGGGTAGTGATGACCGGCAACCTGACCAAAGACCCCGAGCTGCGCTCGCTGCCAAGCGGCACGTCCGTGTGCGAGCTGCGGATCGCGTGCAACACCCGCCGCAAGGACCAGGCCAGCGGGGAGTGGGCGGACAAGCCCAACTACTTCAACGTAAAGGTGTGGGGCGCGCAGGGCGAGAACGCCGCCCGTTTCCTCTCCAAGGGCCGCCCGGTGGCGGTCGACGGACGCCTGGACTGGCGCGAGTGGGAGGCGCAGGACGGGACAAAGCGCCAGGCAATCGATATCATTGCCGACTCGGTGCAGTTCCTGGGTTCGCGCGATGACTCCTCCGGAGGGGGCAGCTTCGCCGGAAACGGAGCCTCTCAGGGTGCCGATACCCCCGTCAACGAAGGGGATTTCCAGCCCGCGCCGGTCGGCGCCGCCGCAGGCGACGACGACATTCCGTTCTAAGCACAAGGAAGGTAGATACCAGTGGCAAAGGCACGGGGCCGCAGCAAGCCGGCCCGCAGGAGAGAGAAGCGAGGCGGCCCCGGCGGCGGCCGGCGCAAGCCGTGCCAGCACTGCCGCGACAAGATCGAGCAGGTCGACTACAAGGATGTGGCGACCCTGCGCCGCTTCGTCTCCGAGAAGGGCAAGATCCGCTCGCGGCGGATCACGGGCGCATGCCGTCGCCACCAGGCGCAGGTGGCGCGCGCAGTCAAGCGCGCCCGTGAGCTGGCGCTGCTGCCCTACGTGAACGAGGGCGGGCGCGACGACAGCCCGCGCCGCGAGCGCGGCGACCGCGACCGGGGCCGGTAGCGGCGTGCCCTGCTTGCACCCCCGCGCGCGCCGGCGGACCCAAGGAGACGACCGCTGATGCCCGAGGCGATCCTCCTCAAGGACGTCGAGACGCTCGGCGAGCAGGGCAAGGTGGTGGAGGTGTCCAAGGGGTACCTGCGCAACTTCCTGATCCCCCGCAAGCTGGCTCAGCCGGCCACGCGCGGCGCGGTCGAGGCCGTCCGTCGCCGCCAGGAAGCCGAAGAGCGGGCCGAGCGAGAATTCGTCGAGCGGGCGGCCGCCAATGCGGCGCTGCTGAACAAGACCGTGTTGACGATCCCCCAGCAGGCGGGCGCCGACGGGCGCCTGTTCGGGTCGGTGTCCGCCCAGGACATCGCCGAGGCGATCCGCGAGGCGAGAGGTCTCAAGCTCGACCGCCACAACGTGCACCTCCCCGAGCCGATCAAGAACGTCGGCACCTCCTTAGTCGTGGTCGACGTCGTCGAGGATGTGACAGCGACCGTCAAGGTCATGGTCGTGCCCAAGAAGTAGTACGGGATGGGGCCCCGGGGGATGGCTCGCCCTCCCCCGGCCTAGGCTTGGTCGTACCCAAGCAGCAAGCACGGCTGTCCGCCGCGCCTGCAAGCATGTCCTGGTGCAGGAGTTTTCCCCCGGAGATAGCGGGTTGTCCTCTGCGGTGCGGCCCAGCGTCAGGCTAAAGTCGCTGCGGCTATGAGCGCCGTCGCTGCCGCCAACGGCACGGGCACCTCCACGGTGGCCGTCGCCCCGCCCCACAATCTCGAGGCCGAGCAGTCGGTACTCGGCGCGATCCTGCTCTCCGACCACTCGATGTACGCCCTCGTGATCGAGGAGGGCCTGCGTTCGGAGGACTTCTACCGCGATCGCCACCGCTCGATCTACGAGGCGATGCTCACGCTCTACGAGGAGAGTGAGCCGGTGGACGTGCTGACGGTTGTCGATCGCCTGCGCCAGACGGGCAAGCTCGAGGAGGTCGGGGGCATCGCCGCGGTGGACGAGCTCACCGGCGTGGTGCCGGCCGCCGGCCACGCCCGCCGCTACGCGCAGATCGTGCGCGAGAACGCGCTGTTGCGCCGCCTGCTGGCGAGTGCCTACGAGATCCAGGCAAGCGTGCTCGACCACCACGCCCCCCCGCGGGAGCTGGTGGAGCAGGCTGAGAAGGCGATGCTGGAGGTCGCGCGCGACGATCGCAAGCAGGACTTCCGCGCGATCGAGGACGTGCTGCACGAGGAGCTCGACAAGCTGCACAGGCTCTCGATCGAGGGCACCTCGCTAACCGGCACCCCGTCTGGCTTCAAAGACCTCGACGAGATCACCGGGGGCTTCCAGCGGGGGAACCTGATCATCATCGCGGCCCGTCCCGCGATGGGCAAGAGCGCGCTGGTGTGCAACATCGCCGAGAACGCCGCGGTCGAGCACAAACGCCCGGTGGCGCTGTTCTCGCTGGAGATGGCGGAGGCCGAGCTGGCCCAGCGCTTCGTCGCCTCGCAGGCGCGGATCAAGGGCGAGGAGCTGCGCAAGGGCCGCGTCTCCGAGCAGCGCTGGCCGAAGATCCTCACGGCCTCCCAGCGCCTGGCGGCGGCGCCGCTGTGGGTGGACGACTCCAGCGACGTGGGCCTCCTGGAGATCCGCGCCAAGGCGCGGCGCCTGCACTCCCAGTGCGAGGGCGGGCTGGGGCTGATCATCATCGACTACCTGCAGCTGATGCGCACCGACAGCCGCTACGACAGCCGCGTCACCGCGGTGGGCGAGCTGAGCCGCGGCCTGAAGATCCTCGCGCGCGAGCTGGGGGTGCCGGTGATCGCGCTCTCGCAGCTGAGCCGCGCGGTGGAGACGCGGCCCGACAAGAAACCGCAGCTCTCCGACCTGCGCGAGAGCGGGAACCTCGAGCAGGACTCCGACCTCGTGATGTTCATCTACCGCGACGAGTACTACGACGAAGACTCCGAGCGCCCCGGCGAGGCCGATCTGCTGATCGCCAAGCATCGCAACGGCGCCGTCGGGAAAGTCACGCTGACCTTCCACAAGGAGTATCCGAAGTTCATGAACTACGCCGGCGAGCGCTACGCGCAGTGACGGCGTAAGCTGATGTTCGACATATCAGGCAACCTGGGAGGAAAGCCGTGATCATCGCCTCAAGCAGCTACCCGTTCCTCGAAGTGTTCTGGACGATGCTGATCTTCTTCGTGTTCGTGATCTGGATCTGGATCCTGATCGGCATATTCGCGGACCTGTTCCGCCGCCACGACACGTCGGGATTCGCGAAGGTCCTGTGGATCATTTTCATCATCGTGCTGCCCTATCTCGGGGTGTTCGTCTATCTGATCGTCGAGCACCGCGGCATGGCCGAACGGGCGGTCAAACAGCAGCAGGCCGCCCAGCAGGAATTCGACAAGTACGTCCAGTCGGCGGCCGGCAAGGGCGACCCGACCGAGCAGATCGCCAAGGGCAAGCAGCTGCTCGACAGCGGCGCGATCACCCAGGCCGAGTTCGACGCGCTCAAGCAGAAGGCTTTGGCCTAGTAGGGCCCACGCCCTCGATACCCAAGATCATCCGCGAGCGGGGCCGGTCCTCGGGATCGGCCCCGTCTGCCCTGGGCCATCCCGACGGGCCCCTACACTCCATGCGGCATGCCTGGAATAGTGATCGTTGGCGCCCAGTGGGGCGATGAGGGGAAGGGCAAGATCGTCGATCTGCTCGCCGAGCACGGCGACGCGGTGGTGCGCTTCCAGGGCGGCAACAACGCCGGGCACACGATCGTGCGCGACGGCGAGGAGTGGAAGCTGCACCTGATCCCCTCCGGCATCCTCTACGCCGGCAAGCGTTGCGTGATCGGCAACGGGGTCGTGATCGACCCGAAGGTGCTGATCGAGGAGCTCGACGCGCTGCGCGCCCGGCGCATCGACGTCAGCGGCCTGCGCATCTCCGCCAACGCGCACCTGATCATGCCCTACCACCTGCTGCTCGACTCCGCCGGGGAGGCGAAGCTGGGCCGCCTGCAGATCGGCACCACGCGCCGCGGGATCGGCCCGTGCTACGCCGACAAGGCGGCGCGCCTGGGAATCCGCGTGCAGGATCTGCTCGACGAGAAGATCCTCAAGAAGAAGATCGTGGCGGCGATGGAGCCCAAGCGCCTGTCGCTGCGCCCGTTCGAGAAGGACCCCACGCTCGACCTGCGCACGATGACCGAGGAGTACCTGACCTACGGGCATCGCCTCGAGCAGCACATCGCCGACACCGCGAAGCTGATGTGGGAGCTGTTGGACAGCGGCAAGCGCGTGATCTTCGAGGGCGCGCAGGCGACGATGCTCGACATCGACCACGGCACCTACCCGTTCGTCACCTCCTCCAACCCGGTGGCGGGCGCGGCCTGCATCGGGGCGGGCGTGGGACCGAAGGACATCGACGAGATCTGGGGGATCGCCAAGGCGTATGCCACACGCGTGGGGGCGGGGCCGTTCCCGACGGAGCTGGAGGACGAGATGGGCGACCGTCTGCGCACGCGCGGAGGGGAGTTCGGCACCACCACCGGCCGCCCCCGGCGCACCGGCTGGCTGGACCTCGTGGCGTTGCGCTACGCCACGCGCCTGAACTCGCTCTCGGCGCTGGCGATCACCAAGCTCGATGTGCTCTCGGGCCTCGACCGGATCAAGGTGTGCACGAGCTACCGCGGCGCCGAGGGAGCCGAGTTCGACAGCTTCCCCTATCACCAGACCGTGTTGCATCACACCACGGCCGAGTACACCGAGCTGGGCGGGTGGAGCGAGGAGATCGGGGAGTGCACGAGCTTCTCGGAGCTGCCCACGGCGGCACAGGAGTATCTGCGCTTCATCGGCGAGCACGCCGGGGCGCCGGTGGCGCTGATCGGGGTCGGCCCGGGTCGCGACCAGGTCGTGTGGACCGATGCGGGCCGCCTGACGCTCGCGGCGCGTAACGGGAACTCGCCCGGCTAGCGCCAGCGCGCCCGCCAGGCACTCGGCACACCAGCGCGCCGGCCGAGCGACCGCCGGCGCCCATCGGGCAACCCAGCGGTTTCCAGCAAGGCGAGAGGGCTCTCCGTCTTACCGGTTGACAGCGTGCCACTCCCTGAACTATCATTGACCGACAACGAGCCGAAGCCGTCCGCTCGCACACGACACCCTAGCCGGCCCTGCCGCTCGGGGTGGCTTGCGCAGGTGGGCGCCAACGGCACCGATTGTGTGGGGATGCCCGAGGCGGGGAGGTTGTATCTACCTCGGCGTCACCCTGATCACTCAAACTACGTGCCCTGCGCCCAGCGCCGGCACGTTCGGACTCCGGGGAGAAGAGGTAGACGATGCCATCAGCACTACGCAGCCGCTTGACGTACGCGAATGTCGTAGCGACGCTAGCTCTCGTGTTCGCGATGAGCGGGGGCGCGCTTGCCGCGACCCACTACTTGATCACCTCGACCAAGCAGATCAGTCCGAAGGTGCTGAAGAAGCTCGAGGGCAGAGAAGGAGCCGCGGGCGCTGCGGGCAAAGAAGGCGCCGCGGGCAAGACCGGCGGGAACGGGGCCAACGGAACGAGCGGGAGCAACGGCGAAAGCGTGGCCGTGAGCCAGATCAATCCCGGCGAAGCGGCCTGCAGCAAGCTTGGGGGCGCGAAGTTCGCGGTTGGCGGCAAGGAAGCGACCGTGTGCGACGGCAAGGCCGGGACCAATGGGCTCGAAGGCGAAAGCGTGACCGCGAGCGAAGTGCAGGCCGGCGAACAGGCCTGCAAAGAACTCGGTGGCTCCAAGTTCCAGGTGGGTAGCCACGGGCAGGAAACATTCGCCTGCAACGGCAAGGAAGGCTCGCCGTGGACCGACAAAGGGAAGCTGCCCGCGGAAGCCACCGAGACGGGCACCTGGAGCTTCGTTGAAAACACGTCGCTGACGCCGGAAGAGCGCCACGCGTTGCGGGTGCCGATCTCATTCCCTATTCCACTGGCCGAACCACTACTAGGCACTCTTGGATGCCCAGAGCACTCGGAATGTCACGTCCAAGCCGTCCCGGTTCTGGTGCAGAGAGGAGAGATCGGCGCCGGAGCAGGAGAACTCTGTGAAGGCAAGTCGGCGGGTACCGAACTGGAAGAATGCGAAGCACCCTACAAGTTCATCCAGCAGGATTGCCCGTCAACTGCCGAAAACCCGACGGCCAAGCCGGGGTATCTCTGCATATACATAAGTAGGATGTATGGCGTGGAAGGGGAAAAAGAAAACCCGCCCTGGCTTTATGAGGAGCCGTCTACCGAAAGCAACCACATCGGAACTACCGGATTGATTCTCGTCGTGAAAACGACCGAAGAACATGGCGGGGAAGGCACTGGCACCTGGGCCATGACGGCGCCGGCGCCGGAAGGGTAGTAGGGCAGGCGAAGAGGGTCCCCGGATCCGAGGTGGTCGGACGATGAGCCAGAGTTGGAGACAATATCCACATATCTATCCGGCACTCGATCGAGAGTTGGAAACATTTCATTTAGCTGCAGATTTGAGCTACCACCCGCATCGAACAACTAGAATCCCCTGTTGGGGGCGCAAAATCGCAGACCACCGCCGACGTGTGTTCGATCCCGCCGTACGATCCTACCGAGCACGACAAGCCACACGGACCGGGTGCAGGGTGCTAAACATCAGGGACGCCCCAGGCAGCGACGACGGGCAGGCGGAGCGAGTCGCCCGTCTCGACAAGCAGGGGTCATCGCATACCAATTACGACTAAAAGGAGCAAACCAAGATGCATGCAAGTCGATTAAAACTCATTGGCCATCTCGTTATGGCCCTGCTGGCGGCACTCGCTTTCGGCACGATCGCGGCGACGGCGGCCCAGGCGGCCACGGAAGGGCCGTTCTGGACTGTTGAAAAAGCCAAACTCGAAAAAAATCAGACGAGAGAAATCACGATCAAAGCGGAGGGATCGATCAGCCTGGAATCAGAAGTCATTGGGAAATCGGGCTCGGTCACCTGCGAAACGGCCAGCGTGGAAAAAGGCTCCTATCTCGCCGGGGGCGTGCCCGGTACGAGTAGAGAGGTCGTGAGATTCGGCAGCAATGCCGGCCATACATGCACCGTGACAGGGAATGGCACGGGTTGCAAAGTAAAAGAACCGATCGTAACAAAACCGGTCTTTAATGAGCTTGTCGTGAGCGACAATGAACCAGGCTTTGGCTCTAAGATATTAGTGGAGTTTAAACCGGTTAGCGGAACAGAATTTGCTAAACTGGAATTTGAAGGAAGTGGTTGTACGCTAGCTAATAATACAATAGAAGGAGAAGTCTTGGGGTCCGTCTTTACAGACCCCGAAGCAAGCCCAGGGAATCCGGAGGAACAGGTTGAAATA
>CAYNGQ010000287.1:0-1672 GCA_964396735.1 uncultured Solirubrobacteraceae bacterium
CCTCAGCGGCGTGGTCGGGCGTACGAGCACGATTGCGCCTCACGCGGGGCCCCCCGCAGTGCTCGTGGCGGCCGTCACCCCGGCGCCAAGCGCGGTGCAGTCCGCTGGCAGGGCCTCCGCCGACGGGGTGCGCGTCGTGCGGGGTGGCCGCGTCGTGCGGGGCAGCACCCGCGCGGCGATCGTCGCGCGTCCATCTGGCGCGCAGCAGGCTGCGGAGTCGATGCGCCTTGTCGATGAGACCGAAACGGAGATCTCGCAACGCTGGATGGAAGGCTTCTATCCGATCTACGCCACGGCGCAGAGCACGTTCGGTGTCAACTGGCTCTTGATCGCCTCGATCCACAAGCAGGAGTCCGCGTTCTCGACTGCCCCTACGACCTACCACGGGCTGAATTTCGCCGGCTGTTGCGGCGGCCCGATGCAGTTCAACGTGACAAACGGGGGACGGGGCACCGTATCGACCTGGGACCTCGTGAGTGACTCCTACCTCTACGGCAAGCGCCCGGCGACCTACGACCACATGACTCAGACGCACCCGTCGATCTACGACGACTTCGACTCGATCATGGCCGCCGCCCACCTGCTCTCTGCGGATGGCGCTGAATACGCGCTGAACGGCGCGGCGTGGGATGCGGCGTATGACTACTACGGGCACGACGCCACCGGCGTGAGCTACGCCGACGAGGTGCTGGCACGCGCGATCAGCTGGTCACAGCATGGGTTCTGCATCAACTGCGGCGTTGAACCGGCGATGATCGAAGCGGTGCACGCCGCCTACGGTGCGCCGGTGCTCGAACTTCTCACCACGGCCACGGCCGCCCGCGCCAAGCCCAGCCGGCGCTGAGGTCGCCCACCGACTGAGGCCTCGCGGCGGCCTGCTTCTACGAGGCCTGGGTGATCAACTCGCCCGCGACTCGGTCTGTGGCGCCGGCGGTGCCTCCGAGTAGACGCCGGGAGAGCTGAGCGCGGCGGAAGTACAGCGGCGCGTCGTGCTCCCAGGTGGCGCCGATTCCGCCATGCACGGAGATCATCGTGCGTGCGGCCTGGTCGAGTGCCCGGCCGGCCACCGAGCGCGCGGCGCTCGCGGCGAGCGGGAACTCCCCCGGCGCGCCGTGGCGCGACCAGCCGGCGTAGTAGAGCAGCGAGCGGCCGTTCTCCAGCTGGCGCAGCACCTCTGTCAGTGAGTGCTTGACCGCCTGGTAGGAGCCGATCGCACGGCCGAACGTATGGCGCTCCTTGGCGTAGGCCACGGATACGTCCAGCGCTGTCTCGACGCTGCCGAGCGACTCGGCCGCGATCAATGCCTGGGCGAGGTACCAGGCGCCGGCTAGCGACTCGGTCGATGCGTCGAGCACGGTGGCTGGCGCGTCCTCGAGCGTGATGTGTCCGAGCGAGCGGGTGGCGTCATAACCCTGAACTGCCTCGATCGAGACCCCGGAAGCGGAGGCGTCGATTGCGACGCCGGTGGGCTGGCTGTCGAGCAAAGCCACGCCGACCAGCAGATCGGCGCCGGGAGCATCCGGAACGAACGACAGCGCTCCGCTGACGCGCGCCTTCCCATCGTCCCCATCGTTGCTGGCGCTGAGCGCAGGTGGGCGCCGCAGGCCGTGGGCCGGGTCGAGTGTCCACTCATTTGCGAGATCGTCGGGCGGGCTGGTGGGCAGGTAGGCGG
>CAYNGQ010000288.1:0-1727 GCA_964396735.1 uncultured Solirubrobacteraceae bacterium
AGCTTGCTTGCCTGTAGGCGCCGTTGTCGCTGGGAATCGCCAGCAGGGTGCTGACGTGATGCCCCAGCACCGCGCGCAGGGTTCGGACTGCCGCGTGATAGCGGCGGGCCTTGCTCGGCAGCGTCCAGCCGCCATTGTCGATCGAGAGGTCTCCCAGCGTGCTGGCGTCGCCGGTTTCGGCGGCGCGCTCGCAGGCCACGAGTGCGGCGTAGGCCGCATCGGTCTCGGCGGCGCGCTGAGCTGCCTCGATCCAGAGGACCTCGAGGTAGGCCAGGGCCGCGCCTAGCTGCTCCTCGGGGAGCGAGTCGGGCTGCTGCAGCTGACGCAGCACGGGATTCAATTCCAGGTTCAGCCAGCGCTGCTCGGCGTGAGCGCGCAGCAGCAGGCAGACGTCAGATGGGGGGGATAAATCAGAATCAGAAGACATTGCAAGCATCCGTGCTCGACAACGGTCGACGTGATCGGCGACCTGCTCTTGGCTTCGGCGTACGCTTGCCCAGGCTTTAGGGGATCAGACGAGTTTCCACGCTTCTTAGGAGATTTTAGGGCTAGTCTGGATAGGTCGATGCAGGGAGAGAGATGCAGATAGCCAGCTATGACCCGACGACCCGTGCGGCGGGTCAGCACGAGCGTACGACCGTGCGGCGGATCCGGATGCGCACGCTGGTGGCGCTGGGTGTGCTGGCTGTGGCGACCGCGCTCTTGGGCCGGGCATTTGGACTGCGCGACGTGCGCTTCCTGGGCTCAGAGGTTGCGCTGCTGGCGAGCATGTTCGTGATCTTGCGTTACGTGCTGCCGCTTGTCGAGCGTCACGATCGGGGAGCCACGGGCGAGGAGCACGTGGGGGATCTGCTGGATTCTCTGGAGGGTGATGGTTGGCACGTGATTCATGATGCGAGTCTCGGCCGGGGCAACGTGGATCACATCTTGATTGGACCGGCTGGGGTGTTCACGGTGGAGACGAAGAGTCATCCCGGCCCGATCCGCGTGGGGCGTGTCCACGGCGCGATCCTGAGCCAGGCTCAGGCCCAGCGCAAGGCGATCGAACGCGTCACGGGCGAGACGGTGGAGCCGTTGATCGTGTTCAGCCGCGCGTGGGTCGACAAGCCGCTTGCGCGGCGCAAGGGAGTGCGGGTGACGCCCGCGCGGATGCTCGCGGGATATCTGCAGCGGCGTCCGGCGACGCTCACGCTGGAGCAGGTGGAGCAGGCTCGCGGGGCGGTGGCGGCGGCGCTGCGCGATCATCGGGCTCAGTCGCCGTACGCGGCCCGCTCGACGCGCCCCGTGTACCGTCGCTGGCGTGCCGTCAAGACACATCTGTTTCGATAGACCGCGAGTGCCGCCAAGACGCGCCTGTTCCGCTAGGCGTGATCGGCGCAGGAGGATTGGCCGGAGAGGTGGATAGCTTCTAATCGATGGAGGCGATCGAACACGCTGTCCCGCCCTCCCCTGAGGAGCTGCTCGAGCGCTTCGGGTTGGCGGCGTTCAGGCCGGGTCAGCGCGAGGCGGTGCAGGCGGCGTTGGATGGACGGGACAGCTTGGTGGTGATGCCGACCGGCGGCGGCAAGTCGCTGTGCTACCAGCTGCCAGCCTTGGCAAGTAATTGGAGCCCTGCCGACCCCGCCGGCTCCGCCCACACCACTGGCCCTGCCCACCCCGCCGCTCACCACGCCCGCCCGCTGGTGGTGGTTGTCAGCCCGTTGATCGCGTTGATGGCCGGTCAGTTG
>CAYNGQ010000289.1:0-7185 GCA_964396735.1 uncultured Solirubrobacteraceae bacterium
CTCATTCACGATCGAGCCACTCGATCGGGGCTTCGGCTACACGTTCGGCAACTCGCTCCGGCGCGTGCTGCTCTCCTCGCTCGCGGGCGCGGCGGTGACCAGCGTCCGGATCGAAGGCGTCGCGCACGAGTTCTCGACGATCCGCGGCGTCAAGGAGGACGTGACCGACATCGTCCTGAACCTGAAGGGCGTCGTCTGCCGGATGCACTCCGACGCGACCGAGGTCGAGGCGCCGCTCGTCGTCAGCGGTCCCGGTGAGATCACCGCGAAGGACATCGATCTGCCGGCCGGCGTGGAGATCCTCAATCCCGACGTGCACGTCGCGACGCTCGAGAAAAAGACCAAGCTCGAGCTCTACATGACGATCGGTCGCGGTCGCGGCTACCGTCCCGCCGAGGAGAACAAGTCACCCGACCAGCCGATCGGGGTGATCCCGATCGACTCGATCTTCTCCCCGGTGAGGCGCGTGGCGTACGCCGTGGAGCAGGCGCGCGTGGGCCAGAAGACCGACTTCGACAAGCTCACGCTGGACATCGAGACCGACGGCTCGATCGAGCCGCAGGCGGCGCTGCGCGAGGCCGCGGAGCTGCTGATCTCACAGCTGGCGATCTTCACCGACGCCGACCGCATCCAGGAGCTGCGCGCCTCCCCCGGCGGGCAGCTGGACGGGCACGGCCTCGCGGTGGCGGGCGCCGGCGGCCAGGCGGCGCTGCAGGGCGAGGAGTGGGGCATCCTGATCGAGGAGTTGGAGCTGGGGGTGCGCTCCTACAACTGCCTCAAGCGCGCGGGCATCCAGACCGTGGGCGACCTGATCTCGAAGTCGGAGGCGGAGCTGAACGCGATCCCCAACTTCGGCAAGAAGTCGATCGATGAGGTGATCGAGACGCTCGAAGGGCGCGGGTTGCACCTGCGCCAGGATTGAGAGCCACGCCAGGCCAGGCTGGGTACGGGCGCTCCACCAAAAAAAGGGCGGAGGAGAGGGGTATCAGCTCGCGGGCGGAGCAGGCATCAGCTCGCCGAGGATCTCGAGCGCCTCGGCAAAGCTCGAGGTCAGCCGACCGCCACTGATGCTCACAAAGTATGCGACCTGGAGGTTGACCGGGGTGCCCTCGTTCTCGCCGGCGCGCCGTAGGTCGCTGCGCCACGCCACGACTGGACGCTTCAGCGCACAGGCATACCCGATCTCGGAGGCCACCCCGCTATCGACGTCGGTTCCGTCGAGGAGAGCGAGGACCGCGTCGCTCTTCGCGAGCAGTCTTGCGTTGCGCTCGCCGAGTTCCGTGTTGATGCGCCCGAGCGCAGACATTTGCGCGTGCTCGTAAGGCAGCGCTCGCGCCGCCTCCAGCCGCCGGGAGACCTCCTCTGCCCAGGGATCCAACACGTCGTAGCCGAGTGTCCGAAGTTGGGGCACGATCACTTGTGTGTTGTAGCGGCGGCCGATCTCAGAGAATCCGAGAGGGCTCGCCACATAGACCGCGGGAGAATCGGATGGGTTTGCCGGGCTGGCTGGTATGGAGGTTGCACTCGACATGGCGCGATCCCTCAACGACCTGCACGCAGGACGAGCGAGCCGTGGGTGGGCGTGCCGCTTTCGCCACGCATGTCGGCGGTAAACCGAAGGAGGACTTCCATGAATCGCTCTCCACCAGGGCAGCGGTGGGGGCGAACGTCGGAGCTGCTCAAGAGTACGGCCCGCCTCGCGGCGAACAGACGCACGTCCTCCTCGATGGCCCCGCCGGCGAATAGCGTGCGCGCCATTTTGCGCACCGCGCATCGGTAGGACACCCGTCTCGTGAGCCGCAGGCTGCGCAGCCCGTGCGGATCGTCGGCGAGGAGCCGCACCTGTGCCTCGCCTGCTCCAACCAGCGCCCGATTGTGCACGCCCGTGAGCGAATAGCGCCGCTGGCCCTGGGCGATATCCCAGCGCAGCGACACGCTGCCGGTCCTGCTCGCCTCGGCGCCGAGCACATCGCCGGCGACACTTCCCACCGTGGCCAGGAAGACGGCCACACACAACACCTCGACCCCCAGCAGGACGAACCCGGCTTTGGCCCACCGAGCCTCTTTGAAGCGTATGTAAGCGACCTTCAGGAGCTCCGCCAAGTACTCGTCGTCCAGCGCATCCCCAGCAGTGGCTGCTGCCAGCTCTGTGAGCTTGGTACGCAGCTGGTCGAACTCGTCCAAGCGCGAGTCTTTCAGCCTCTTGATATCTGGGAAGAAGACCCCAAGGTGACGGTTCGCGAGGCGGCTGTCGATCTTCCCCGGTCCATGCGGATATACCGCGACGATCAGGCAGATGATGGAGGCGACCGCAACCGGAAGCGTCACGATCAGCGCCCACTTGATGAGATCGTGTCCCGCGACGGTTGCGCTGCTGTAGATGGGGCCGAGGTGGACGGCAAGTGTGACGACCGCCGTAGCCAGGAGCCCGTGAACGACCAGCCCGGCGGCGCTCTTGCTGTCGTTTGCGTGGATCGAGCCCTGAATGTCTTCGATCGCCCGTGCGATCAAGGCGCGGTGGGGTGGATCGGCTGGCGTCACCCCAACAGTATCTCTGAGAGGGCGGAAGGCCTTTTCGCGGCCGGCGCCGAACCGTCCGCACCGGGCGCGACACTGTGACCATGAACCGTCCGCTCTGCTACCTCGCCAGCCCGCTCGGCTTCAGCGAAGCCGGCCGCTACTACTACCGCCGCGTCTACCTCCCTGCTCTGGCCAGGGTGGTTGAGCCCGTTGATCCGTGGGCGCTGACGAGTGACACCGAGATCGCCGAGGCACGTGAGGCCGGCCGCGAGCGGGAGTTGGCTCTGGAGATCGGGCGGCGCAACGCGCAGGCTATCCGCCGCTCCTCGCTGTTGGTTGCGCTCCTCGACGGCCAGGAGCCAGATGCCGGCACGGTGGCCGAGGTGGGCTATGCGGCGGGGTTGGGTCTGTGCTGCTACGGCCTGCGTTCGGACATTCGCGAGAGCGGTGAGGCTGGAGCCCGCGTCAATCTGCAGGTGGAGTCTTTCATCGTCCAGAGCGGCGGATTCGTCGTGCCGAGCCTCGACGCCCTCGTCGATGCCCTCGTCGACGCGACATCGTCAACCGTCTCGGACTGCGCGTTGTCCGTCGTGGCCGCAGCGCGATAGACGCGCGGCTCCAAGAACGCCTCAATCTTCTACACTGCCCGAGGCGACCGACCGCAGCTCGCGGGGGCGCGACCTACACCATGCGACACCAGAAGACCCGCAACAAGCTCAGCCGCGACTCGGCGCACCGCAAGGCGCTGCTCATGAACCTCACCAAGGAGGTGCTGGAGCACGAGCGGATCAAGACGACCGAAGCGAAGGCGAAGGCGGTGAAGCCCGAGATCGAGAAACTGATCACGCTGGCCAAGCGCGACGACCTGCACAATCGCCGGCAAGCGCTCGCGGCGTTGGCGCAGGACAAGTTCGCCGTGCACCGCCTGTTCGTCGAGGTGGCCCCCCGCTACACGGACCGCCCCGGCGGCTACACGCGTATCCTCAAGCTCGGCCCGCGCCGCTCGGACTCGACCGAGATGGTGTTCCTCGAGCTGGTGTAACCAGGTCCGCGCGCGCGGCGTGCCGATTGGGAGGGCAGGGGATCGTCCGCGCGGCGCAGTGTGTTGCCACGCGCGTGAGGGCTGGGCCTCCATGCCCAGCGGCCCGGCGCCGTGTATTCCCCACGCACAGCCCGACGAGTCGGATGGCGGGTTGAGGTGTGCGTAGCATGCCCGGCGATGAAGACCAAGCTGACCCTCGAGTACGACGGCGGCGAGTTCGCCGGATGGGCGCGCCAGCCGGGGCTGCGCACCGTGCAGGAGGAGCTGGAGCGCGCGCTGCGCACGATCCTCGGCGAGCGTGGCGCCGACGGGGAGCCGCTGGCGCTGACGGTGGCGGGGCGTACCGACCGCGGCGTGCACGCGTGGGGGCAGGTCGCAAGCTACGCGCACGAGGCGGTGGACCCCGCGCGCCTGAATGCGCTGCTGTCCCCCGACGTGGCGGTGCTCGCCGCCGAACCGGCCCCCGAGGACTTCGATGCGCGCCGCGACGCGCGCAGCCGCACCTACTGCTACCGCGTGCTGAACCGCCGCGCGCGGGGGGTGTTCACGCGCGGGAATGCGCTGTGGTGGCCGCAGCCGGTGGACCGCGACGCGCTCGACGCGTGCGCCGAGGCGCTGACCGGCACCCACGACTTCACCGCGTTCACGCCCACCGAGACCGACCACGTGCGCTTCGAGCGCGACGTGTGGGCGGCCGAGTGGCGCGCCGGCTCCTCCCTCACAAGCGACGGGCCGGGGAGCGCGCCGCCCACGGCAGGACGCGCGGAGGGCGATCTGCTGGAGTTCTGGATCGAGGCCGACACGTTCATGCGCCACATGAACCGCGTGCTGGTAGGCACGATGCTGGAGGTAGCCGCCGGACGGCGCGCGGTGGAGGAGTTCACGCGCCTGCTGGATGGCCGGCCCCGCCCCGAGGCGGGCCCCACCGCATCCGCGCATGGGCTGGCGCTCGCGTCGGTGGCCTATCGGTAGGCGATGGCCTGGCAACCTGGCCCCGTGGTGCCGCCCCACGCCTACCGCAACTCACGGCCCGTCCGTCGCTCGGACTGCGGGCGATCACGCCGCAGTCACACGGTGACCGAAGCTTGCCCGCTGTGGCCCCTATGCTGGACGGGTGCTCAACGTACTGCTGACCAACGACGACGGGATCGAGGCCGAGGGCCTGCGCGCGATGCACGCCGCGCTCGCGGCGCTGCCCGACGTGCGCCTCGCGGTGATCGCCCCCGACGGCAACCGCTCGGCGATGGCGCGCTCGATCACCACGCGGCGGCCGCTGTGGGTCGAAGAGGTGGAGCTTCCCGACGGCAGCCCGGGGTATGCCACCGACGGCACCCCCGTGGACTGCGTGCGCCTCGCCCGCCTCGGCGTGGTGGAGGGCTTCGACGCCGACGTGGTCGTGTCGGGCATCAACCACGGCGCCAACCTCGGCGACGACATCACCTACTCGGGCACCGTCGCCGCGGCGCTGGAGGGGGTCGTGCTGGGGCTGCCTTCGATCGCCGTCTCCCAGCAGTCTGGCGCGCGCGCCCTGGACTACCGCTTTCACGGCGGCTTCAACTTCGACGTGGCCGCCGGCTTCGTCGCGCGCCTGGTGGAGCGTCTGGAGTCGCTGCCGCTGCCGCCCAACACGCTGCTGAACGTCAACGTCCCCGCCGGGCACCCCGACGGCGTGGAGGTGGCACGCCTCGGCAAGCGCATCTACCGCGACGAGCTGAAGCTGGAGCGCGAGGACGTCGGCCCCCCCGCCCGCCGGCGCTACTGGATCTACGGCGACGACCCCGGCTTCCAGGACGAGCCCGGCACCGACCTCGCCGCCGTGGCGGCCGGCCGCATCGCGGTTACGCCCATGCACTTCGATCTCACCTACCTACCGGGCATCGAGGCGCTGGGCGGCTACGACCTGAACGGCCTGCTCGACGCCGCCGAGGTGGAGGCCGGCTAGGTGGTGGCAGGCGGGGACGGCAAAAAGGCCGAGTCGCGGGGCACGACGCCCCGCCCCTATACGCGCTGGATGCAGAGATGACTCGCGCGGATGCGACCCAAATGCCCGACCCGGCACAACACATCGCCGAGCTGCGGCGGATCGTTGAGTACCACTCCCACCGCTACTACGTGCTCGACGATCCGATCATTGGGGACGACGAGTACGACGCGCTGTTCGATGAACTGCGGGCGCTGGAGGCCGCGCACCCCGAGCTGCTGACGCCCGACTCGCCCACCCAGCGCGTCGGGGGCACGCCGGTGGGGCGGTTGGAGAAGGTCGCGCACATGGAGCCGATGCTCTCGCTCTCCAACGCCCGTTCGGAGGAGGAGTTCCGCGCGTGGGTGGAGCGGATGCGCAACCACCTTGCGCGCGAGGGCATCTCACAGCCGCGCTTTCAGTACGTGGTCGAGCCGAAGGTCGACGGTTTGGCGATTTCGCTCGTCTACCGCGACGGCGTGCTCGAGCGCGGTGTCACCCGCGGCGACGGCGAGATCGGCGAGGACATCACCCACAACCTGCGCACGATCCGCGCGATCCCGCTGCACATCGAGCACGCGCCGCCGCTGCTGGAGGTGCGGGGTGAGCTGTATATGTCGCTGCAGGACTTCACCGCGCTCAACGAGCGCCGCGCCGAGCAGGGCCTCTCGACGTTCATGAACCCGCGCAACTCCGCCGCCGGCACCGTCCGCCAGCTCGACCCCGCGCTCGCAGCTGAGAGGCCGCTGTCGATCTGGTGCTACCAGGTGGGTGTCACCGAGGGGCTGTCGTTCACCACGCATTGGCAGGCCTTGGAGTGGCTGCGCGAGCACGGCTTCCGCGTCAACCGGGACATCCTGGAGCTGCGCGGCGAGGACGAGGTGATCGCCCAGTGCCTGGCCTGGCAGCGCCGCCGCGGGGAGCTCGACTTCGAGATCGACGGCGTCGTCGTGAAGGTCTCCAACCTCGATCTGCAGCGCCGCCTCGGCTCCGTTGGGCGCGATCCACGGTGGGCGGTCGCCTGGAAGTTTCCGCCCACCACCGCCGTGACGAGGCTGGAGCGGATCGGCTGGAACGTGGGCAAGTTCGGCGACATGCGGCCCTTTGCGATGCTCGCTCCCGTCTCCGTCGGCGGCGTCACGATCAAGCTCGCCACGCTGCACAACGAGGAGGACCTGCGCCGCAAGGACATCCGCGAAGGCGAGGACGTGATCGTGCTGCGCGCCGGCGACGTGATCCCGCAGGTGATCTCCCCCGCGCCGCACGTGGTCGAGCACGAGCGCCGCCCGCCGCTTCCGCGCCCGCCGACGCGCTGTCCTTTTTGCGGGACTCGAACCACCAAGCCGCGCGACTCGGTCTACACCACCTGCCCCAACCGCGCCTGTCCCGAGCGCGCCTGGCAGCTGCTCAAGCACTTCGTCTCACGCGGCGCGATGGACATCGAGGGGCTCGGCGAGAAGCAGGTGCGGCTGCTGCAGCACGAGGGCCTCGTGAAGGTGCCTGGTGATTACTACCGCCTGGCAGAGCGTCAGTCAGAGCTGCTGGAGCTCGAGGGCTTCGCCGAGGTCTCGGTGCGCAACCTGCTGGAGGCGATCGAGGAATCCAAGCGGCGGCCGTTCGCGCGGGTGCTGTTTGCGCTGGGGATCGAGGAGGTGGGGGAGGT
>CAYNGQ010000290.1:0-6930 GCA_964396735.1 uncultured Solirubrobacteraceae bacterium
GGGCCACTCCTGGAGGGGTTGCGCTCACCGGCGGCGCAGGCCGAGGATGCTCAGCAAGAACGACGAGAAGAAGATCTGAATCCCGACGATCAAGAGCGTCGCCGCGACGACCGCCATGTGTTCGTCCGCGAGCGAGCCAAACCCGTTCGAGATCCAGGTGGCGACGATCACCGCGCCGAGCGCGAAGCCGACCAGCACGAAGGCGCCGCCGAGCAACAGGCCGTGCTCGAGGGGAAAACGGGCGCGCATGCGATCGAACCAGGGGTCGCGCTCGCCCATGAAGTAGGTGCCGTAGGCGTGGGCGCAGAGGCCGAGCGCCAGCACCTGCGTGCCGACCACCATCAGCAGCGAGCCGGCGATCAGCGCGTGGATGCCCCACGAGCGCCCGAAGAAGTCGAGGCCGCCGCCGACCAGCGCGACGATCAGCGTGCCGAGACCGGCGAGCAGCGCGCCGGGCAGGATGAACAGGTGGGTGGGGGAGTGCACCAGCAGGAAGCGCAGGTGGCGCCAGCCGTCGCGGAAGCTCGACAGCTTCGACTCCCCCCCGCGGGGGTGGTATTCGATCGGGAACTCCGCGATCCGCAGGTCGGCCTTGGCGGCGCGAATCACCATCTCCGAGGCGAACTCCATCCCGGTGGTGCGCAGGTCCAGGCGGGGCAGCACGTCGCGGCGCAGCGCGCGCATCCCGCAGTGGGCGTCCTTGACGCCGGTGTCGAAGAACAGGTTGAGCAGGCCGGTGAGGATCGGGTTGCCGACGTAGCGGTGCAGCCACGTCATCGCGCCCGGCTGGATGTTGTCCATGCGGTCGCCCATCACCAGCTCCGCGCCCCCGTCGAGCTCGGCGACGAAGCGGGGGATCTCGTTGAAGTCGTACGTCAGATCGGCGTCGGCCATCACGATGTAGCGCCCGCGCGCGGCGGCGAAGCCTGCGAGGTAGGCGGAGCCGTAGCCGCGGCGGGGCTCGTGCACCACGCGCGCGCCGGCGGCAGCGGCGAGCGCGGCGGAGTCGTCCTCGGAGGCGTTGTCGACGACCAGCACCTCGCCGTCGAGCGCGTTGCGGGATAACACCTCCAGCGCCGCGTGCACGCAGCGCTCGATGTTCTCGGCCTCGTTGAGGCAGGGGATCACGACCGACACCAGCGTCGTGTCCGAGCTATCGGGTGCGCGGCCTTCGAGGTCCGCGGGGACGATGGGCCTTGTCTGCTCGACTGTGCTCATGAGTGGGGACCCGCCCTGGCCGCGCCGGCGTGGCGACGGAGTCGGGTCGTGCGGTTATAACGCGCGAGGGGGCGGAAAGGCGCGCGGCGCCGAAAAAGGATGCTACCGCAGGTGGTGGCGCCTCTTTGCAAGCCAATAACCACCTGGCCGAGTCGAATGTATGGTAGGACCCTGGTGCTACCATAGGCGGATGTCGGTGCAGAAGTTGTCAGTCGCCCTCGATGAGCCGGTCGCACAGGCCGCCAGGCAGGCCGCGGAGCGTCGGGGTATGAGCCTCTCCGCTTGGCTGAACGAGGCGTCGCGGAACGCGCTGGCGATCGAGGACGGCCTGAGGGGGGTCGCGGAATGGGAAGCCGAACACGGGCCACTTTCCAAGGAGGACTTGGCCGCGGCCAACGCAGTGCTTGACGCCGCGGGGATAGGCCGCAGGCGCGAGTCCAGTCGCGCGGCGTGAACGGCGTCACCTACGACGCGGGGGCGTTGATCGCGGCCGAACGCGACTCGCAGTCCGTGTGGTCGCTGCATCGCGAACTGCTCGAGCGCGAGCTGCGCCCGACGGTTCCGACGGTTGTGTTGGGCCAGGCTTGGCGAGGTGGTCCGCAGGCACGGCTGTCGCGGTTCTTGCGCGGCTGTCGCATCGAGTCGTTCACCGAGCTGCAGGCTCGCTCAGCCGGTGCAGCCCTTGCCGCGAGCGATAGCCGCGATCTGGTGGATGCCGCCGTCATCGTCACAGCGCTGGCCCGCGAAGATCTGATCGTCACCAGCGACCCGGACGACCTGCGCCGCATCGCCACCGCGGTCGGTCGCACAGTCGCTCTGCATGTCGTCTGATCATGCGCATCTGCCTCGTATACGACTGCCTCTTTCCCTGCACGGTGGGGGGTGCCGAGCGCTGGTATCGAAACCTCGCCGAGCGCCTCGCGCAGGATGGCCACGAGATCACCTACCTGACGCTGCGCCAGTGGGAGCATGGCGAGGAGCCGCGGATCGACGGGGTGCGCGTCGTGGCGGTGGGGCCGAAACTCGCGCTTTACACCGCCGACGGCCGGCGCAAGATCGTCCCGCCGCTGGTGTTCGGGCTGGGCGTGCTCTGGCATCTGCTGCGACACGGCCGCCGCTACCAGGTCATCCACACCTGCTCCTTCCCCTACTTCTCGCTGCTGGCCGCGGCGGCGGCACGCCCCCTCGGCCGCTACGGGCTGGTGGTCGACTGGCACGAGGTGTGGAGCCGCGCGTACTGGCGCGAATACCTCGGCGGGGCCGGCGGCGCGGTGGGGTACGCCGTGCAGTTGCTGTGCGCGCGCCTACCCCAGCGGGCGTTCTGCTTCTCGCGGCTGCACGCACAACGCCTGCGCGCGGAGGGCCTGCGCGGCGTGCCGACGGTGCTGGAGGGCGAGTACGCCGGCACGCTGGAGACCCCGACCGCGCACCCCGCCGAACCACTGGTGGTGTTTGCGGGAAGGTTGATCCCCGAGAAGCAGGCGCCGCTGGCGGTGGCGGCGTTCGCGCTCGCGGCCCGGCGTCTTGCCGCATCGGGGCCGCAAGGCGAGTCGACGCCGGGGGGCGAGTCCAAGCTGGTCCCGGGGGGCGTACCCGAACCGGGGCTGCGCGGCGAGTTCTACGGCGACGGCCCCGAACGCGAGGCGCTGGAGCGCGCGATCACAGAGCACGGCGTGCAGGAGATCGCCAGCGCCCCGGGCTTCGTCGCCGCGTCGCGGATCGACGCGGCGCTGACCAACGCGATGTGCATGCTCTCGACCTCGCGCAGAGAGGGATACGGCATGGTCGTGATCGAGGCCGCCGCCCGCGCGACCCCGAGCGTGGTCGTCGCCGGCGAGGACAACGCCGCCGTGGAGTTGGTGCAGGAGGGCGTCAACGGCGTGGTCGCCCCAACCGCCGACCCCGAGGCGATTGCGGCGGCGATCGTGAGGGTGCACGAGGCGGGCATGGCGATGCGCGAAAGCACGGCGAAGTGGTTTGCGCAGAACGCGCGGCGTCTCTCGCTGGAGTCATCGCTGCGCGCGGTGCTGGCGAGCTACGAGTCCGCCCCGCCGACCACGCCCCCCAAGCCCTCGGGGTCGGCCGCGGCGGCAGGTGGGGACGAGCCGGATGGCGGCGCCGGGGAGCCCAGCGCTCGCCCGTAGGAATCGAGCGTGAGCCGTGCGGTGCGCTCCCAGCTGAACTCGCGCGCACGCGCAAGGCCCCGCTCGCGCAGGTCGCGCGCGAGCGCGGGGTCGCCGAGCAGCCGCTCGATCGCCTGCGCGATCGCGGGCTCCGAGCGGGGGTCGAACATCAGCGCCGCGTCGCCGGCGACCTCGGGCAGCGAGGAGGTGTCGGCACAGGCGACCGGCACCCCGCGGGCCATCGCCTCGAGCACGGGCAGCCCGAAGCCCTCGTACAGCGAGGGGAAGACGAAGGCGTCGGCCAGCCCCCACAGACCCTCGATCTCACCCCCCGAAAGCCACCCCTCGAAACGCACGTCGGCGAGGACCCCGAGCTCGGCGGCGCGGGCGCGCAGCTCGGCCTCGTGCCAGGTGGGGTAGCCGGGCAGCACGAGCACCGGCCGTCGCTCCGAAGGGATGCGCGCGAACGCGCCAACCAGCGCGAGCAGGTTCTTGTGGGGGCGCTTGGCGGAGAGCGTCAGCAGCACCCGCCGCTCGCCCAAAGCGAAGCGCGCGCGTGTGTCCCGCGCGGAGAGCGCCGTGGGGGTGTCGATGCTGGCCTGCTCGATACCGGGCGCGCCGATGTCTGGCTCCTCGACGCCCGACTCTGTGCCGCCGTACTCCTCCAGCGCCTCGGGCAGGCGGCGCACGGCCCCAAGCCCCTGCGGCACCACGTCGATCCGCTCCCCCGGGAGCCGCAGCAGCTCGACCAGGTCGCGGCGGGTGGAGTCGGAGATCGCGATCACCCGCGTGGAGCGGCGCGCGGCGAGCGGCACGAGCACGCGCATGCCGCGGTCGCGCAGGCCGGGGTGGGCGTCGGGGAAGCGGGCGTAGATCAGGTCGTGGACGGTGAGCACCCGCCGAAAGCGTCCATACGCGGGCGCGGTGGAGGCGAGGGAGTGCACGAGATCGACCCCCGCGCGCGCGGCAAGGCGCGGCAGGAAGGCCTGCTCGCCGAGCACCCACTGCTCGCGCCGGCGGGCGTTGACCGGCACGGTGACGGCCGGCATCAGCTCGCCCCAGGGGCCATCGGCCGACGCGGCGGCCTCGCGCGAGACGAATGCGGTGAAGCGCGTGCCCGGCGCCGCGCCGCGCACCAGCTCCGGGATCAGCTCGCGGGCGTAGACCTCCATCCCGCCGGTGTCGCCGGGCACGAGGTAGATGAGGTTGAGGCCGATGTGCATTTCGCTCACGCGGTTCATACCGCCTGCTGCCCGCCCCCCGACGGGAGGGGGCTGACGATAAACCCATGACAACAAAACGAACAGCTCGACACGGCGATCAGGCCGCGGGCGCTGGCGAATAGACTCGCCGTCGATGCGGGCGCGGCAGCGTAACCACTGGGGTTGGGGGTATGAGGACCAGCGCTTCTCCCCCGAGCAGGTGCGCGCGGCGGCGGGCGGGCTGGCGACGCACCTGGGGCTGGGAGAGCAGCTGGGGGTGGAGGACCCGGTGGCGATCGAGGCCGTGACGCTGCCGCCCCCGCGGATCTCCCCGCCGGCCGCCCTGGCGGAGCTGTGCGCGGACGACACCCACGCGCGCGCCTCGCACGCTTGGGGCAAGGCGTACGCCGACGTGGTGAGAGGCTTTCGCGGCAGCTTCGAGCACCCACCGGATTTCGTGGCGTACCCGCGCGAGGAGCACGAGGTGGAGCAGCTGCTGGAGTGGTGCGCGGCGCAGCGCGTGGCGGCGATCCCCTACGGCGGCGGCACGAGCGTGGTCGGCGGCGTACGGCCCGAGGTCGATCCCTCCTACAACGGCGCCATCACCCTCGACCTCGGCGCGCTCGACCAGGTGCTCGAGGTGGACCCGGTGTCCCGCGCGGCGCGCATCCAAGCTGGCGCGAGTGGGCCGGAGCTGGAGCGCCAACTGGCCGAGCACGGCCTGACGCTGCGCCACTTCCCGCAGTCGTTCGAGCTGGCGACGCTGGGCGGCTGGATCGCCACCCGCGCGGCGGGGCACTTCGCCACCGTGTGGACGCACATCGAGGACTTCGTCGAGTCGGTGCGCGCGATCACGCCCACGGGAGAGTGGCAGTCGCGCCGGCTGCCGGGCTCGGGCGCGGGGGTGAGCCCCGACCGCATGCTGGCCGGCTCGGAGGGGATCCTCGGAGTCATCACCGAGGCGTGGATGCGCGTGCAGCCGCGCCCCACCCACCGCCGCTCGGCGGGCGTGAGCTTCGCCGACTTCGCCACCGGCGCCGAGTGCGTGCGGGAGCTCAGCCAGTCGGGCCTGCACCCCGCCAACTGCCGCCTGATCGACGAGCGCGAGGCGAAGATGACGATGGTGGGGGACGGCGGCAGCGCACTGCTGATGATGGGCTTCGAGTCGACCGACCACTCCGTGGACGCCTCGATGGAGCGGGCCCTGGAGATCTGCCGCGAGCATGGGGGCGAGGCCAGGGAGCGCGGTGGGCGAGGGCCCGACGCGGTGGGCACTTGGCGGGAGACCTTCCTGGCGGCTCCCTACCTGCGCGACGTGTTCGTGGCGATGGGCGCGATCAGCGAAACCTTCGAGACGGCGATCACGTGGGAGCGCTTCCCGGCCCTCCGCGAGCGGGTGACGGCGGCAGCCGAGCGGGAGATGCGTGAGGTGGAGGCGCAGCCGGGCGGGGTGTCGTGCCGTTTCACGCACGTCTACCCTGACGGCCCGGCACCCTACTTCACGGTGCTCGCCAGGGCGCGGCGCGGGGAGGAGCTGGAGCAGTGGGCGGCGATCAAGTGCGCGGTATCGGACGCGATCGCCGAGAGCGGAGGCACGATCACTCACCACCACGCGGTGGGCCGCGACCACCGCCCCTGGTATGACCGTCAACGCCCCGATCCGTTCGCGGCGGCGCTGCGCGGGGCAAAGAAGGCGGTCGATCCGCGGGGCATCATGAACCCCGGCGTGCTGGTGGATCCGCTGTGATGAAACCAGCGACTGGTGAGCCTCCCGTGATGAGAGCGACTGGTGGACCGGCTGTGATGAGACCAGTCGCGGCGGCAGTCTCCCACGCGGGGTCAACGGCGGCAGGGGCCTGGAAGGATGCCCGATGACGATCGCGGTGCTCGGCCCCGGCGGCGTGGGTGGCCTGGTCGCGGGTGCGCTCGACCATGCGGGCACCCCGGTCACCCTCGTCGCCCGCGAGTCCACTGCGGAGCTGATCGCCGCGCGCGGCCTGCGGGTGAGCTCCGTGCGACTCGGCGACTTCGTCGCTCACCCCCGCGCGGTCGCGCGCCTGGAGGAGCCGGTGGAGGCGTTGGTGGTCGCAACCAAGGCGACCGGCCTGCACGAGGCGCTGGAGCGCATCGCCGCCCCACCTGCGCTGGTGGTGCCGCTGCTCAACGGCCTCGACCACCTCGCGGTCCTGAGGCGGCGCTTTGCCTCGGAGACCGTGCTCGCGGGTTCGATCCGCGTCGAGTCCGACCGCCCCGAGGCCGGAGTGATCGTGCACACGAGCCCCTTCCTTCTGATCAGCATGGCCGGAGCCCCGTCCGCTGCCGCGCCGATGCGCGCGCTTGCGGAGGCCTTGGAGCACGCCGGCGTGCCGGCGAAGGTGCTCGACTCC
>CAYNGQ010000291.1:0-2237 GCA_964396735.1 uncultured Solirubrobacteraceae bacterium
GCGTGGTTGACGTACTCGCGCACCGCCTGTTCGTGCTCGGTGCCCTCGGCGAGGCGCAGCACGTCAGGGTGCTCGGGCGCCATCACGAAGAAGGTCGCGCCGAACAGCGTGTCGGGACGTGTGGTGAAGACGGGGTAGTCCACGGGGTGGGCGGGATCCAAGTCCTCGCAGCGGAACATCACCTCCGCGCCCTCCGAGCGCCCGATCCAGTTGCGCTGCATCGTCTTCACGTGCTCCGGCCACTCGATCCCGTCGAGGTCGCCCAGCAGGCGCTCGGCGTAGTCGGTGATGCGCAAAAACCACTGCTCCAGCTGGCGGATCTCCACCTCCGCGCCGCAGCGCTCGCAGCAGCCGTCCACCACCTGCTCGTTGGCGAGCACCGTTTGGTCGTTGGGACACCACTTCACCGCCGCCTCTTTGCGGTAGGCAAGACCGGCGTGCAGCAGCTGCAGGAAGATCCACTGCGTCCAGCGGTAGTAGCTCGGTTCGCTCGTAGCGAGCTCGCGCGACCAGTCGATCGAGATCCCCCATTCGCGGAACTGGCGCTGGAAGGAGGCGATCGAGGCGGCGGTAGAGTCGCGCGGGTTGACGCCGGTGTTGATCGCGTGGTTCTCCGCCGGCAGCCCAAACGCGTCGTAGCCCATCGGATGCAGCACGCGGTGGCCGAGGCGGCGGTGGAAGTGCGCGATGGCGTCGCCCACCGAGTACACCTTCAGGTGCCCGATATGAGGCTCGCCGCTGGGGTAGGGCAGCATCTCCAGCACGTACGACTTGGGATGTTGGGAGGAGGGGGATGGGCTGTTGGTTGTGCCCCCCGGCGCACCGTTGGCTGCCGTGGGTTCGTTTGACACCTCCCACGTGCGCTCCTGCGCCCACACCGACTGCCAGCGAGGCTCGATCTGCTTCGGGTCATACCGTTGCTCGGTCATCTCCGCGGAGGTTATCGACCACCCCCCGACGGAACGCTCGCGCGGGATCGCCACGGGGCTCCAAGCGCCCCTGCGGAACGCTCGGGCGGAACGCCACCCAGCCCCGAGCGCACGCCGCGTGACACTCGTCAGCGCGCCACCCAGCCTGAGCCCATCCCTCGGAACACCCGGCAACGCGCCACCGGTTCCGAGCCGGGGCCGCGGCCGGGGTTCATGTCATAAAAATCGGACCCCAACCCTTCACAAAATGAAGTGGTGGGGGTCGGCGTTCAAACGAGTTCCTCCGACACCGACTGGAAGCGGCCCATCGCTTCGCCGAGCGCCTGGCCGGTGGAGGCGTTGATCACGCCCACGTCGTCGACGACGGTCGCGGCGCGCACCACGGCCCGCTCAAACTCCTCGCTGGTGCGAATCTCATCCAGCTTGCCGCGCTCGCCGCGCAGCAGCACGAAGCCGCCGAGGTCGCCCCCGTGCGGCGCAATCAGCACCGGCTCGAAGCTGTCGATCTTTCCTTCCTGCTGCAGCCGGCCGTAGTATTCGATGGTCTCCTGGAAGACCTGAAAAGCCTTCTGCTCGCGGCCCCTCACAACGGGACCCCAACCCAGGAACAGCGCCTCTCCAGCCATATATATATCTCCCTTCTCCTTTTTTGTGTGTTGGTTCATCGAGACTACTCCGACCAGCGCGATCGCGTCAGGTAGGCACGGACTCAAACCGCGAGCGAGCGCGCACCGCCTCGACGATCGCCGCGGGCGCCTTGTGTGGCGAGCCGGCGTCGAACGGCGGGAGCGGGTCGTACTCGATACCCAGCTGAATCGCCTGCGCAACCTGCTCGCCTGCGATCTTCGCCGCGAGCGCCAGCGCCATGTCGATCCCCGCCGACACCCCGGCGGCGGTGACGAGCTTGCCGTCGAACACCACGCGCTCCTCCACCGCCTCCACGCCCAGCCGGCGCAGCTCCTCCAGTGCCTGCCAGTGGGTGGTGGCGCGCCGGCCGCCCGAAACGGGGATGCTCGCCGAAGGCGAGCATCCCCCGGCTTCGGTAAGCAGGCCAGCGGCAGCAAGGATCAATGAGCCGGTGCACACCGAGGCGGTCCACGTCGAGGTCTCGTGCGCCACACGCAGCCACTCGTGCACGGGGCCGTCCTCCATCAGCTCCCCCTGGGCAGGTCCGCCGGGCACCAGCACCACGTCTGGGTGGGGAAGCTCCGCCAGCGAGGCGTCGGCGTGTAGGGCGAGGCGGCCGGTG
This sequence comes from uncultured Solirubrobacteraceae bacterium, assembly GCA_964396735.1. Taxonomy (GTDB): domain Bacteria; phylum Actinomycetota; class Thermoleophilia; order Solirubrobacterales; family Solirubrobacteraceae; genus Palsa-744. Next base: position 2,179 of record CAYNGQ010000291.1, read on the forward strand.
TCGGTCCGCTTCGGTCCCGGCTCCTGCGCGACGAACGTCAGCTCGGCGCCTGGCAGGCG
>CAYNGQ010000292.1:0-2450 GCA_964396735.1 uncultured Solirubrobacteraceae bacterium
GCGGCGGTTTGGGCGTGGCCGATGTTGGACTTCACCGACCCCAACCACAGCGGGCGCTCCGCGGAACGCCCGTGGCCGTAGGTCGCCAGCAGCGCCTGCGCCTCGATCGGATCGCCCAGGCGAGTGCCCGTCCCGTGCGCCTCGACCGCGTCCACCTGCTCGGAGGAGATGCCGGCGTTGGCGAGCGCCTGCATGATCACACGCTGCTGCGAGGGCCCGTTCGGCGCGGTCAGGCCGTTGCTGGCGCCATCCTGGTTGACGGCGCTGCCGCGCACCAGCGCCAGCACCTCGTGGCCGTTGCGCCGCGCGTCCGAGAGGCGCTCCAGCGCCAGCACGCCGGCGCCCTCGCCCCAGGACGTGCCGTCCGCCGCGGCGGCGAACGCCTTGGAGCGCCCGTCCGCCGCCAGCGCCCGTTGACGGCTGAATTCCACGAAGATCCCCGGCGTCGCGAGCACCGTCACCCCGCCCGCCAGCGCCAGCGAGCACTCGCCCGCGCGCAGCGACTGGCAGGCCAGGTGCAGCGCCACCAGCGAAGAGGAGCAGGCCGTGTTGACCGTCACCGCCGGGCCCTCCAACCCGAACGTGTACGCCACTCTGCCCGACATCACACTCCCCGCCCCGCCGGTGCCCAGATAGCCCTCGAGCTCACGAGCGTCGCGGGAGGACAGGTTGGAGGCGTAGTCGCACATGCTGCTCCCCGCAAACACCCCGCTCGGGGTGCCGCGCAGCGAATCGGGGTCGATCCCCGCGTCCTCCAGCGCCTCCCAACACACCTCCAGCAGCAGCCGCTGCTGGGGATCCATCGCCAGCGCCTCGCGCGGGCCGATCCCGAAGAAAGCCGCGTCGAACTCGCCCGCGTCGTACAGAAACCCGCCCGCGCGCGTATAGCTCGTGCCCGGACGATCGGGGTCGGGGTCGTACAACCCCTCCAGGTCCCACCCGCGGTCGGTGGGGAAGGCTCCGATCGCGTCGCCGCCAGCCGCGATCAGCTCCCACAGCTGGCGCGGCGAGCGAGCCGTATGGACAGCGGGGTCGGCGGGGCCCCGATCGGCCCCCGCGCGAGCAGCGTCGGTCGCGGTGGCGTCGAGCTGGGCGGGATCGAAGTGACCGGCCAGACCCGGGTAGCGACACGCCATCCCCACGATCGCCACCGGCTCGTCCACCGGCCCGACCACCGACACGCCGGCCAGGCGGGATTGAGTGCCCGCCCCCCCGTCCACCGCCTCGGCCACGAGGTGGCCGGCCAGCACGAGCGGCGTGGGGTAGTCGAACACGAGGCTGCTCGCCAGCCGCAGCCCCGTCGCCGCCGCCAGCCGGTTGCGCAGCTGCACCGCCGAGAGCGAATCGAAGCCGAGGTCCCGGAATGCCCGCTCGGCGGGCACCGCCTCCGGCGAGGGGTGCCCCAGCACCGCCGCCGCGTGCTCGCGCACCAACTCCAGCGCCACGCGCTCGCGCTCCCCGGCGGGTGCGCCCGCAAGGCGCGCCGCCAGCCCGCCCTCCGCCGCGGCGACCGCCGCTGACGATCGGGCGATCGGGAGACCGCCGGCCTCGGCGAGATCGCGCAGCACCGGCCGCCCCCGCCCCGGCGCGGAGTGGGCGAGCGCCAGTTCCCAATCGATGTCCGCCAGCACCACGTGCGACTCCTCGCGCGCGAGCGCCCACCGCAGCCCCTCGAGCGCCAGCTCCGCCGGCATGCGCCGCATCCCCGCCGCACGCACGCGCTGCTCGACCCCTGCGGCCATCCCCTCGCCGGCCCACGCGCCCCACGCGAGGGCGGTCGCGGCCAGCCCACGGCCGCGGCGAAACTCCGCGAGCGCATCCAGGAACGCGTTCCCCGCCGCATACGCACCCTGCCCGCCGCTGCCGAGCGTGCCAGCGGTCGAGGAGAACAGCACGAACGCGTCCAGCTCGAGCTCCGCCGTCAACTCGTGCAGCAGCCACGCCGCGTCCACCTTCGTGCTCAGCACGCCCCGCAGCCGCTCGAGCGTCAGCCCCTCCAGCAGCCCATCGTCCAGGGCCCCCGCCACGTGGAACACGCCCGACAGCGGCTGCTCGGCCGGGATCCCGCCGAGCAGCCCCTGCAGCTGCGCCCGCTCGGCCACGTCGCAGCGCTCCACGCTCACGCTCGCGCCCAGCGCCCGCAACTCCTGCGCGAGCTCGATCGCGCCCGGCGCGTCCAGCCCGTTGCGACTGGCGAGCACGATGTGCTCCGCGCCCTCCCCCGCCAGCCACCGCGCGAGGTGGGCGCCCAGCGCGCCGGTACCGCCCGTGACCAGTACGGTGCCGCGCGGCCGGTAGACCTCGCGCTCGCGGCCACGTCCCGCCCGTGCCAGCCGCCGCGTGAACATGCCCCCCGCGCGCACCGCCACTTCGTCCTCGCCGTCTACACCGCCCAGCGCCTCGCAGAGGCGCGCGAACGCGTGCTCGTCGCACTCTCCCGGCAGATCGCA
>CAYNGQ010000293.1:0-1781 GCA_964396735.1 uncultured Solirubrobacteraceae bacterium
GCTCGGCTTCAAGAAAGCGCTGATTTCCAGCAAGGGGCGGCGTTCCGGCAAGCCAATCAGCACCGCGACCGCATACCACGTTCTGCAGGCCCTAAAGGAATTTCTCGCGTGGCTGCACGGGCAGCCGGGTTACCGCCGCCGCATTGATCCGACCGACATCGCCTATCTGAACCTGACGACGAACGATGAGCGGGTGGCTCGCACGACCAGTCCGAAATCCTATGCCACTATCGAACAATACCGAGCCGCCCTCCTCGCCATGCCGACCAGCAATGAGGTTGAGCGACGCGATCAGGCCTTATTGGCTCTTCTACTGCTAACGGCAATGCGAGATGCAGCCGTTGTAGGTCTCAAGCTCAAACACATCTCAGTCGAGCGGAGTTACGTGTTTCAAGACCCGCGCGAGATCAAGAGTAAACGGGGCTTTCACCCCACCTTCAATTTTTTCGGCGGACCGGCGATTGTCTGAGGGCGGTTCGAGGCCGATAGACACATGTCGGACACTGAGCTTTTGCTTAAATCGGAGGCGCCGCGGCGTCTGGAAGTGTTCACCGGTGCCGGTCGGCGCCGGAGCTGGACGGCGGAACACAAGGCGCAGATCGTTGCTGAGAGGCTGGGGCGTCTGTCAGCGCAGTTGCCAGACGGCATGGGTTGACGCCGCAGCAGTTGTTTGGGTGGCGTCGAGACGCACGGCAGCAATCCGAAGAGGCAAGTAGTGAGGGTGCGCCGTTTGCTCGAGTGGTCGTGGATTCGAGCGTCCCGATTTCACCGGCGGGACGGAAGTCGCGGCCCATCGAGGTTGTGATTGGCGGCACGACGGTCCGGGTTCCGGCTGGGACGGACATCGAGACATTGGAGACGGTGCTTCGGGCCGTGAGGGCGATTTCATGATCGCGGTCCCAGCGGGAATGCGCGTGTTGGTGGCGACCAAGCCGATCGACTTCCGCAAGGGCGCGGACGGTCTCGCAGCGCTGGTGCGCGAGACGCTTGGACACGATCCGTTTTCCGGAACGATCTTCGTGTTTCGCGCCAAGCGAGCCGACAGGATTAAGATCGTTGCTTGGGATGGCTCGGGTCTGGTGCTGTACTGGAAGCGGCTGGAGCACGGCGCGTTCCGATGGCCGCCGATCACCGACGGCGTGATGAAGTTAAGCTCCGCTCAACTGGCGGCGTTGGTGGACGGCATGGACTGGTCGCGTCTGCACGCGCGTGATGTGACGCGACCGACTGCAACGTCGTGAGAACTGTGACTTATTGAATCAGGCTACTGGTGGTGTGCCACAACCGGCTGCGAATCGGATTCAATTGTCGCATGTCGATCGATGCTCTTCCGAACGACGTCGATGCCCTGCGGGCGCTGGTGAGCCAGTTGACGAGCGAGCGCGACGTCGCCATGGCGGAGAGCCGTCGGCTGACGGATGAGAACGACCAGCTGCGCCATCTGTTGAAGCAGCTCCAGCGAGCTCAGTTTGGACAGCGGTCCGAACGGCTTGATCGCGATCAGATGCAGCTGGCGCTGGAAGATGTCGAGACCTCGCTGGCCGATCGTGACGCTGAAGACGAGGGGCAGCAGAATAGCACGGCCGACAGACCGGCGGATGAGCGCAGCAAGCGGCGGATCAATCGTGGCGCGCTGCCGGCGCATCTTCCCCGCGTCCATGTCACGATCGAACCCGAGAGCACGGTCTGTCCGTGCTGCCAGGGTCAGATGCATGTCATCGGGGAGGACAGCTCGCAACGTCTCGACAGGATTCCGGTCCAGTACCAGGTGATCGTAACCC